>JBLMWR010000890.1:0-8984 GCA_050257335.1 Deltaproteobacteria bacterium
CCACCTGCGGGCGATCAACCGCATCCGCCGCGCGGGAGGGATCGCCCGCGCCGTCGAAACCGGCCTGTTGACCAGGGGGATCATGTACGAGTGCGTGAAGAACAACGTCCCGTTCGTGCTGGCCGGCAGCATCCGCGACGACGGGCCGCTCCCCGTAGTCATAACCGACACGCGCCAGGCCCAAAAGGTGATGCGTGACAAAATCGAGGGGGTGACGCTGTGCCTGATGATCGCCACGGCCCTGCACTCGGTGGCCGTCGGCAATCTGCTGCCGGCCCGCGTCAAAGTCGTCTGCGTCGACATCAATCCTGCCACAGTGACGAAGCTCGCCGACCGCGGCAGCTTCCAGACCGTGGGACTCGTCACCGACGTGGAACCCTTTCTGCGCGTACTCGTGCAGGAACTGGAACGCGAGTAACGCCAGTTACGCCGACTTCGACAGCGGCAACAGCTTGGGGATGGGGACTCGGATCCCCACGACGCTGCCGTGGCGGGCGGTCAGTTCGCGGAAGCCGACCCGCAGAAACCGGTACAGGGCATCCGGCGGGTTCGTCGCCAGATACTGATCGACGAGATCATCCATCTGCCGGTCGTATTCTTTCTGGCTGTGCGAATGCACATGGTAATGACCGGGGAGACGGCGGATGTCGCCGTCGAACCCGGGACTGATGTGATACAGTTCGTGCATCACCGTGACCAGCTTCTCGCGAAACGACTGCTCCAGAAAGCGGGGGAGGTAAAAGGTGAGGATATACAGCATTTCGAGTTCTCCCGCGTACCAGCGCTGGATCGTCCACATCCTACCCCGGCGGCGCGTCACGAGTTCGCCCCCCTCGAACCGGAGCGGCGTCAGCTTGGCCTGCAGCCCGTAAGAGACGCGGCGGCGGGCCTGCGCAAACGTGACGGCGACCTGCTCCATGCGGACGTGCTGAAACTCGTCCACGCGCCGGGTGATGTCTTCACAAAGACGGCGCATGGCCAGTGTGAAATCAAAGGGGGGCGGGTTCGGCATGGGCCGCATGCTAAATGAAACCGGGCAAATCGGGCAAGACCGACCTTTCGGCCGCAGCGCCCCCGGATTATGCTGTTCTACATTTGTCGAAACGGGGGGGGCAGTTTCAGTCCGGTGCAGCAGCGCCGGGACAGCTTGGGCTCCGTACCGCCTGCTGACGGAGGCCCTGATGTCCGACGAATTGCGCGTGGCGTGCCCGCACTGCGGGTCGAGGTTCCGCCTGAAGAATCGGCAATCGCTGGGCAGGAAGATGACCTGCCGGAACTGCGGCGACGAGTTTACCGCCCGGACAAGCACAGGGGACGATGAGTTTGCGGCCGAAGACGATCTCCTGCCGGCACCCGCGCGGAGGTCGTCGGACGGCTCTCGCCGGAAGAAGTCCGGGCGCTGGCGAATGCGTCCTCCGTGAGCGACCTTGAGAAAATTGCTTCTGAAGTCGCCAGCCGCGTCTCGAAGATGAAACAACTGGTCGCGCGCGCCAAGGGGCTGGCTTCTGACGAGGTTGGAACCAGGAGACAGAACGGCTTGCGAATGGCCGGAGTCCAGGTGAGGAAACAATGCGATGTCGTCGTCGGATACCTCGAAAACCGGATCGGAAAACACCCCGCTCTGCGGCAGGCGCTGGACGACCTGGCGAATGAGGAAACCAACCTGGAGGTCGCGATGCACTCTGCGGAAGCGCAAGCCCGTCTGCAGGCGGCTCAAACCCGTGCGGGCCAGCCCGCTCTTCCCAGACCGCCTCCGACAGGACTGCCCGGACTGCCGCCCGGCGGGACGCCCCCGGGTCTCGGCAACCTCCCCTCATCGCCGCAGGCGATGCGCGACAATTTTCTGAAGCGGCACGGCCCCGACGGAGTGCTGACTGTGAAGGCCATGAAATATCCCGGGGACAAACAAACGGAGTTATCACAGCAGTTGCGCGAAATCACCGGCGCGGATGAGATATTCGCCCTGACCGAAACCGACATCACGAACGTCTACCTGGCCTTTGCCGGAGACGTTGACGAAGTTGCCGGCCGCATCGACTTCTGCAAGGTGGCGGCGATCGACGCCAAGGCCCGCACGATCACGATTGAACCGCGCGGGCCGGCATCCGGTGCAAAGAAGTAACTGAGGCTGCGCGGCGGCCAACGATTGGAGCGGCAGCAGGGTCCTTCAGGGTGCGGCAGTCGGCTTTTCTCCCGCAGGGGACGGCGCGGGCCCGCCGCTCGCGCCGGCGGGGGACGGGGCAGCCGCCGGCGCCGGACGCGCCTTGCGCTGCTTCACCCGGTCGTGAACGCCGACGAATTCGATCAGCGCCTGCGAACCGCCGTCGCCCAGCCGCCGTGCGGCGATGCGGACGATGCGGGTGTAGCCCCCGTCACGGGCTTCGAAGCGCCTGGCCAGCTCGTCGAAGAGGATCTGGACGGCGAGCTTGTCGCGCAGCAGCGAAAAGGCCCGGCGGCGAAGGGTGACGGCCGGGGCAATCGCCTGGTTCCACTTGTGGTACGTTTCGGATTCACGCCACTTCTTCCACTCGGCGGAATTCCGCTTGGCCGTGGTGGCAAACGCCACCGCCTGCTGCTCGTGCCCCCGGCCCTTGCGGGCCATCGTCACCAGCTTTTCGATGTACGGACGCAGCTCCTTGGCCTTGGCTACGGTCGTCACGATGCGGCCCTGCACCTTGGGCTTTTTCTGGGCCTCCTCGTCGATCCGCACGGTGCGGATAAAGCTGGCCGCCATGTTGCGAAACATGGCCCGCCGATGACTGGCATTACGGCCGAGCGTGCGGCCTCTCATTCTGTGTCGCATGGGACGATCGCCGTTCCTGAGGTTCCGTAAATCTCACGATCTGCAGACAAGCGGGGCCAGAGGCCCTGCCCGCCGCAGCCAAACGAATCCAGACTAACTCCGCGACGACTGCGGCAGGCGCATTCCCAGCCGCAGGCCGATCGCCAGCAGACGGTCTTTCACTTCCTGCAGCGTCGTTTCGCCGAAGTTCCGGACCTGGAGCAACTGGTCGTCGGTGCGCGCCACCAGGTCGCGGACGGTGTTGATCCCTTCCGATTCGAGGCAGTTGGTGGCCCGCACCGACAGGTTGAGCTCGGCCAGGCTCCGCCCCAGCTTCTCTTCGAGCTCGAGGTCGAGGGGAGAGTAACCAGTGGCCTCGGCCATCCCCTGCAGCCCGCGGTCGGGGGGGAGCTCGGGCCCCGGTTCGCGGTAGGTAACGAAGGGGTTGAGGTGTTTGCGGAGGATCTTGGCGGCCTCAACCATTGCCATGTCGGGGGTAATTGTGCCGTTCGTCCAGATCTCCATGATCAGCTTGTCGTAGTTCGTCCGCTGTCCGACGCGGGTGTCCTCAATTTTATAGCGGACGCGCGTGACGGGCGAATAAATCGCGTCGACAGGAATCACCCCCACTTCGGGGTTCCGCTGGTAATGCTCGGTGGCGGGGACATACCCGCGCCCGTTTTCGACCGCCAGTTCCATGACGAACGGAACGTCGTCGGTCATCGTGGCGATGACGAGGTTCTTGTTGAGGATCTCGACCTGGCCGTCGGTGATGATGCTGGCCCCGGTCACGACGCCCCGGTTGTGCTGTTCGATGCGCAGCGTTCGCGGGTCGGCGCTGTAGTTCTTGACGACCAGCGATTTGATGTTGAGCACCACGTCGGTGACGTCTTCAACGACGCCGGGAATCGTGGTGAACTCGTGCTGTACTCCCTGGATCTTGATGCGCGTCACCGCGCTCCCTTCGAGACTCGACAGCAGAATTCGCCGCAGGCTGTTGCCGATCGTCACGCCGAATCCGCGTTCGAACGGCTCGGCGACGAACTTGCAGTACGTCGCTGTGGCGGTATCGATGTCGGGAATCAACCGGCTGGGCAATTCCAGTCCGCGCCAACGAATTCGCATCTGTACGTCTCCCATCCGCTGAAAAAATGGCCGCGTTAAAAGATTCCACCCGCAACAAACGGGCCGGCTGCCTCGACGGTCGGCCCCTACTTGGACAACAGCTCGATGATCAGCGCGGGCTGAACGGGAATCGACACGTCTTCGATGCCCGGCAGCCGCAGCACCTTCCCCTCGGGAACATCCTTCTTGTCGAGACTCAGAAACTCGGGGACCCGCCCCGCGAAACCTTCCAGGCTCTGCCGCACGAACCGCAGGCTTTTGGGCCGGGGCTTCACGCTCACCGTGTCGCCCTCACGGACCAGGTAGCTGGGAATATTCACCTTCCGCCCGTTCACGCAGATATGCCCGTGCCCGACGAGCTGGCGCGCCTGCCGCCGCGAGCCCGCAAACCCCAGGCGGTGAACGATATTGTCGAGCCGCCGCTCGAGCAGGCTCATCAGCGTGCTGCCGGTGTTTCCCTTCGAGCGGCCGGCAATGTCCATATACCGCCGGAACTGCCGCTCGAACACGCCATAGTAGCGCTTCACCTTCTGCTTCTCGCGCAAACGCGACCCATAGTCGCTGATCTTGCGGCGCTTGACGATGTGCATCCCGGGCTGCTGGTCGCCCCGGCGTTCGATGGCGCACTTCGGCGAGTCGCACCGCAGACTTTTCAAGAACAGCTTGACCCCTTCGCGGCGGCACAAGCGGCAGACCGGTCCTGTATAGCGTCCCATGTTCGAATCGTTTCCGTTGAGTTCCCTTGAATCGGAGCGAATGAAATCCGGATGATCAGACCCGCCGCCGCTTGGGAGGCCGGCAGCCGTTGTGCGGCAGGGGCGTTACGTCTTCGATGGCCTTGATCATCAGTCCCGCCGACTGCAGACCGGTGATGGCGCTTTCGCGGCCCGAGCCCGGGCCCTTGACCCGCACCTCGATCTCCTTGACCCCGAATTTCAAGGCTTTGTCGGCGCACGTTTCAGCGGCGCGCTGGGCCGCAAAGGGCGTGCTTTTGCGGCTCCCCTTGAAGCCTGACGTGCCGGCAGTCGCCCAGCACAACACGTCGCCATTGAGATCGGTGATCGTGACGGTGGTGTTATTGAACGTCGCCTTGATGTGCGCGACCGCGCGGGCCACATTGCGACGAATTTTTTTGCGAACGACTTTGCTCACGCGCGAGCTCCTTGCACACAATGAAATGAAGCCGATATTTTCGCGAAAACACGAGCGAAACTTGCGACCGCGGCGGCCTGCGGTTGAGACCTCGCGCCGTCTGGCGCTTGCGGTTTGACGAACAGATGATTTCTTCCTTACGAACGCATTTCCTTGACGCCCTTCTTGCCCGCCACGGTTTTGCGAACCCCCTTCCGCGTGCGGGCGTTCGTCCGCGTCCGCTGTCCGCGAACTGGCAGCCCCCGCCGGTGACGCAATCCCCGATACGAGCCGATATCGCGCAACCGCGCGATGTCCTGCTGAATTTTCCGCCGAAGCTGGCCTTCAATCACGTACTCTTTGTCGAGCAGGTTGGCGATCCGTGCCAGGTCGTCGTCCGAAAGCTCTTTGGCCGCGCGTTGCAGGTCGATCCCCAGTGCCCTGCAGATGCGGATGGACGTCGTCCGGCCGATCCCGTACAGGTAGGTCAGCGAAATGTAGGTGGGCTTTTCCCCGGGAATGTCCACACCGGAAATACGCGGCATGCGGCAGACTCCATCATCCAATAGAAAGAAACTTCGGTCGCAGAAAAGTCGCGCTCCGCCACGGCGGCAGCCCGATCCCCTAGCCCTGTCGCTGCTTGTGACGGGGGTTCGATGAACAGATCACGTAAACCCGCCCCTTGCGGCGCACAATTTTACAGCCTTCACAGATCCGTTTGACGCTGGCTCGAATTTTCATCGTATCCTGACCTGACTGGCTTCACCCGGGGACGGACCCCGGATTATAAGGATTCGGGCCGGCCGTTCACAAGGCAGCCGCCCGGGCTTTTTTGGTTGTTTTCGACGGATTTCTTCCACCCCTCGCCTCCGGCACCCTGCGGTCCGCCGGCGGTGGGTGCTTTTCGCGAAACTGCGGCACGACGCTATTCTTCCGGCAACGTCAGAATATCCGGCCCCTCCGCCGTGATGGCCACTGTGTGCTCGAAATGAACGCTGGGCTTTTTGTCCTTCGTCTCTACCGTCCAGTGGTCTTTGAGGATCCGCACGTTCTTGGTTCCCGCGTTCACCATCGGTTCGATCGCCAGCACCAGCCCCGGCTCGAGGCGGAAGTCGTGCCGTCTGAGCTGCGCGCTGACGAAATTCGGCACCTGGGGGTCTTCGTGCATTTCCCGTCCGATCCCGTGCCCGACGAACTGTTCCACAACGCTGAACCCCGCCTCGCGGACGTGGTGTTCCATGGCCTGCGCGACTTCAGACCAGCGGCGGCGGCGGCCGGCTTCGCGGATGGCCAGGCAGAGATTCTCTTCTCCGATCTGCATGAGCCGTTTTTTGAGCGGGTCGATGTCCCCCACGGCGTATGTCCACGCCGCGTCGCCGCACCAGCCGTTCAGCCGGCAGCCGGTGTCGACTTTCACGATGTCTCCTTTTTCAAGGCGGCGCGGCCCGGGAATTCCGTGCACCACCTGTTCGTTGATCGAAATACAGCACACCGAGGGAAACGGCACCTTGCCGGGCACGCCCTTGAACAGCGGCGTGGCGCCGAACTGCTGAAAGAGGCGTTCGACGACGGCGTCGATTTCGGCCGTGGTCACCCCCGGCTCGACCATTTCGCGAATCAGACAGTGCGCCCGGGCCACGAGGCGGCCCGCCTCGCGCATCAGTTCGATTTCCCGCGGACGCTTGAGCGAAATCACGCCAATCCACTCCCGTTACTGATCGCCGTGCTGAGCGGCCGCGCGATGCGCCCGGACCGGATCATGACTCCAGCAGCCCTCCATAATTACGCATGACCAGGTGGCTGTCGATTTTCTGCACGAGGTCGAGTGCCACCGAAACGACAATGAGCAGGCCCGTCCCGCCGAAAAAGCTGGCAATGACCTGGTCGACGTTCAGAAAGCCCTGGACGACCGTGGGAATCACCGCCACCAGCGCCAGAAACGCCGCCCCGACGTAGGTAATGCGGACCATGACGCGTTCGAGGTATTCGGCCGTTCGCTTTCCTGGACGATGACCGGGGATGAAACTCCCGTAATCCTTCAGATTGTTGGCCATGTCCTTGGGATTGAACGTGATGGCCGTCCAGAAGTAGCAGAAGAAATAAATCAGGCCGATGTAGCAGACGTTGTAGATGTAGCCCTTCTCGCCGCTGAATGACTGCTGCAAGTGACCGACGATCCACGAGTTGCCGGCCCACTCGGTCGTCCCGAGCCATTGCAGAAAGATTGTGGGAAACATGAGCAGACTGGAAGCGAAGATGATGGGCATGACGCCGGCCTGATTGACCCGCAGGGGAAGCGACTGCTTCTGTCCGCCCCACACCCGCCGTCCGCGGACGTGCTTGGCGCTTTGCGTGGGAATGCGGCGCTGTCCCTGGGTGATGAAGATGACCCCCCAGATCACAGCCACGAACAGGACCGCGAGGATCATCAGGGTTTCGATCCCCCGCTCGCCGCCCAGCTTCACCCCCTCCTTGAGGAAGGTCTGGTACAGGTCCTGGATGGCCCGCGGAATCCGCGCCAGAATCCCGGCCATGATCAGCAGGCTGATGCCGTTCCCGATGCCATATTCGTCGATCTGCTCGCCGATCCACATCAGAAAAATCGTACCGGCGGTCATCACCATGGCCGACACCAGAGTCGGATAAAACCCGCGGAAGTCCTCGTAGACGATGTTCGACCCGCCGGCCGAGGAAATGTACTTGATCCACATGAAACTCTGCACGAAGCACAACCCGACCGTCAGGTACCGGGTGTATTCGTTGATCTTCTTTCGCCCCGCCTCCCCTTCCTTCTGCAGTTTCTCCAGCGGCGGATAGACGCTCCCCAGAAGCTGCAGAATGATCGAGGCCGAGATGTAGGGCATGATCCCCAGGCCGAAGATCGAACTCATCCCGAAACTCGACGCCGAGAACAGTTCCACCATCTTCAGCGTCTGCCCCAGGGTGTTTCCCTGCTGCTCCATCTTCTTGAATTGCTTCGCCATCAGCCCCTGATCGATCGGCGGCAGGGTGATGTAGAACCCCATCCGATAGACGAACAGCAGAAACAGCGTCAGCAGAATCTTGTTGCGCAGCTCGGGGATTTTGAAGACCGTCACGAATTTGGCGAACATGGGCAGGTCATCCTTTCACTGACATGAGCCTCTCGGCCGTTCCCCCGGCAGACCGAATTTTATCCGATGCCGATGCCGAAAACTCGTGCGCCTTGACCGTCAATTTCTTTTTCAGGTCGCCATTGCCCAGGATCTTGACGGCGTCATATCGCCCCTTGACGAGCCCGGCGGCCTCCAGGGCCGCGGGATCGACCGTGGCGCCGTTCTCGAAGCATTCCTCGAGAGTCGCCACATTGACGATCGCCATGACCCGCGCGAAATATTTGTTGTTGAACCCGCGCTTGGCCAGCCGCCGCACGAGAGGCATCTGGCCTCCCTCGAACGCAAACCGCCGCGAGAACCCCGCCCGCGCCGAGTGACCCTTGTCGCCCCGCCCGCCGGTCTTGCCGTGCCCCGACCCGGGCCCGCGCCCCACCCGCTTGCGGTTCTTCCGCTTCTTTATCCCGCGATGTACGTCGTCAATAATCATGAGAGGGTCACCCCGCGCAGCCGCGCGATCTGATCTTTGGTTCTCAGTTTTTCCAGCGCGTTCAGCGTTGCGCGGACGAGATTCATGGGATTGGTCGAACCCCGGCTTTTCGTCAGGACGTCGTGCACACCGGCCGATTCAAGCACGGCCCGCACGGTATTGCCGGCGATGACCCCCGTGCCGGGAAGCGCCGGAATCAGCACCACACGCGCCGATCCAAACCGCCCCTCGACTGTATGCGGAATCGTCGTATCCGCCAGGGGGACGACGACAGAATTGCGGTTAGTGCCTTTGACGGCTTTTTCAACGGCCTGGGGGACTTCAGAGGCCTTGCCGTAACCCCAGCCCACCTTGCCCCGCTTGT
>JBLMWR010000891.1:0-4555 GCA_050257335.1 Deltaproteobacteria bacterium
AGGAACTTCGCGCACGCGTCGTCCGACTCCTTGAGCTTCCCGGCAAGCTGCAACGCCACCGCCTGCCGCTCCATGGCCTGCTCGACGAACGCCGGGGTCTGCTTCTCGTTGACGACGGTGAGGTACGTTCCGGCGGCCTCGGCATACTGCTTCGCCTGCTGCTGCGTGTCCCCCATTTCGAGAAGAATCTCCGCCCGCCGGGTTTTCGCCAGCGGATCTTTATCGGCCGGAATCTGCTGCGCCCGCTCGGCGGCTTTCCGCAGGCTGTCGATCGCCTGTTTGAGCCCCTCGGCCACCGCGGCGGCGTTGTTCGGGTCAGGCGCCCGCGCCTGCGCGCGGGCCAGCCAGAAGAACGCCTGATCGGCCAGCGGCGCGTAATCCCCCAGCGGCTGCAGAACGCGGATCGCGTCGGCGAACTGCCGGAGCTGCACGTGCGTCATCCCCAGCCGCAGTTGCACGTCTTTGGCCAGCGCCGGGTCGGGATACTTCTGCGCGAAGGTGGCGAAGGTCGCCTGCGAGTCGGCGAAGCGGTTCAGCTCGTACAGCAGGATGCCGCGGTAGAAGGCCGACCGCGCGACGTATTCCGGGGCGGGATTCTTCAGCAGCGTTTCGAGCCGCGTTTTTTCATCCGGCGTATCTTTGAAGGTCTGCGGATTCTGCAGTGCCGTTTGCGCGTCCTTTTTCTGCTGTTCGTACCCGGCCAGCACGGCGTCGTACAGCGCCAGCGCCTCGGGGCGCTCTTCCGAAATGTGATGCGTGCGCGCCAAAAGATATCGGGCGTGGACGCCGAAGACCGGGGCGTCGAACGGCGCGAGCGATGCCAGGGCCTTGCCGGCCGCCGGATATTCCCCCAGCGCGAAGCCGGCGTAGCCCGTCTGATAGACCGCCAGCTTGCGATCGCGGCTCTTCGCCTGGGCGGGGTCGGCCAGCAGCGGCTCGACCGCCTTGCGGGCCTCGGCGAATTTCCCCAGGTGCAGTAGCATCTCGGCGTGACTGCACCGGCTCCGTGCGGTCCAGGCCAGATCGGCCGCCGGGTCGCGCGTCGCGCCGGCCGGCGGCGGCGCCGCGGCGCGGGCGGCGAACGCGGCGACGGCGGCGGCGAATTGCGGCTCGGCCTGCGCGAATTTCTGTTTGGCGTTATTGCGGCGCTGCTCGGCTTCCGCCGGCTTGGCGAGCGCCTGATCGAGTTCCAGTTGCCCCAGTCCCCGCTGCGCCAGCCCCAGATAATAGAGGGCGAAGGCCCGTTCGGGAAAATCCTGCTTCCCGGCCGGCGCCTGCAAGGCCTCGATCGCCGCCGGAAAATCCTTCTGCGGCCCTTCGACCAGAGCGATTCCCAGCCCATACCGGGCCAGGACCGCGTCTTTGTGACCGCCGTAGGCTTTGAGAAACTCTTTGAAGCGATCGACGGCGAACGGGTAGTTCTTCTCCTGCCAGGCCCGCTGCCCCGCCACCAGCAGCATCGCCGCCTTGTCGTTGTCCGTGAGCGGCTCGGCCGCCGAAGTCGGCGCGGCCGCAGGCAAACCGGCGAGCAGGACCAGAATAATCAGTGGAGCGAACGGCCATCGTCTCGCAGGAGTCGTCATTCTGGCAGTCCTCCGTTCCCTGTCCGGGGCTGAAGATGAAAACTCTGAAGATGAAAACAAGGAAGATCCGCGGATGACGCGGATACGCGCGGATAAATACAGACGACGGGAACCGCCCCATCCCCTCGTATCCGCGTCATCCGCGGTTTTCTTGTTCCTTCCTGAAGACCATTTGTGCTGCGACCTCTCGCGTGGCGCGCGTCAGGCTCGAACGCCTGACCTACGTTCAATTGCCGTTCATGTTCCCGCTGGTTTCGCTCCGGTCCCGTCCAGCACCGTGATTTTTCCCGAATTGCCGTCCACCCGCAGGCGCTGGCCGGTTTGCAGCCGGCGGTGAACGTCGGGGATCCCGACGACTGCCGGCAGGGCGAATTCCCGCGCCACAATCGCTCCGTGAGACAGAATACCACCCGTCTCCATGACCACGCCAGCACTCATGAGGAACAGCGGGACCCACGCCGGGTCGGTCGAGGGACAGACCAGAATGAACCCCGACCGCGCGGGGACTGACGCCGGCGGCTCGGTGAGCACGAGCGCTTCTCCCTCGGCGAGACCCGCTGAAACCGGCGTCCCCTGCCAGTCGGTTCCGACGACTGAATCGGCCTGCGCCGCCGCGCGCCCGATTGTCTCCAGGTCGTCGCTGAAGATCACCGCCGGCGCTTCGATCGACAGCGCCAGTTGCCGCTCTTTTCGTCGCGTCACGATGACGGCGTCGAACGACCGTCCGGAAAGGAGTCGTGGCAGTTCATCCGGGGTGAGAAAGAAAACACCGCCGCTCAGATTGTGCCGCCGGTCGATTTCCAGCAACAGAGAGCGGATCAGGGCGTACCCTTGCATGAGATGATGCTTGGCCGCCTCGCGCAGGGCGAGAAACTCGCGGGCCCTGCGGTATTCGGGTTCGAGCCGCTCGAGGCGCGTGCGATGGCCCGGATGGTCTGCGACGAACCGGTTCCAGCGGTCGTCAGGCGCGACAATATGCGGACCTTGATTCCTTCTCCCTCCCCCCTCGTGGGGGAGGGCTGGGGTGGGGGGGCGAGCGTCTGCTGGCTTCCCACCCCCACCCTGACCCTCCCCCATCAAGGGGGAGGGAACTACGCCCTCTCCCCGAGTCGAAAGTGAGACGATCTCTTCACCCGCCGGGGCTTCGCTTTGGACCAACGCTCCTCGCGCCGGTGCCCGCCCCGGCGACACACGCTCTGGACTTTCAGCACCGGCCGGCAGCGCCGCAGGATCTTCCGACCAGCGCGGTTGCGACAGCTCCATTTCCTGCGGGCCGCGATGGCCGAACCGCGACAGAAACTCGTCCCGCGACAGCTTGCCTTCCACGAGAGCCCGCATCGCCTCCGCCAGATCGACGTCGGCATCGGGATGCACTCCGGTCAAAAGCTCGCGCGCGGCGAGGGCTGCCCGTTCGCCGCCGACGATCGCCTTCAGACCGTTTTCGAGATTCGTCATGGCAGCGGCGGCGAACATTGAGGGCCGCAATCCGACTCGGGCGAAATCGACAAGCGTCCGCGCAATCCAGAATCGCAGCCGGTCGTGCAGCTCGGAGGGCGACAACCGCGCGAGCTCATCCTTTCGGGCCTGCGCGACCGCGGCGGCGAATTCCGGAAAGACCCGCGTGTGCAGTTCATTGGCCAGCGTCTCCATCTGGCGGCGCATCCGCGCTTGCGCGCGAAACATGCGATACACGATCGCCGGCACCTTCAGCCACATCCGTCCCGTCGCCAGCTCCGGGCGCACGCCGGGCTGCGGGTAGAACGATGCCGACGGGTGTTCCTTCAGCGACGCGAAATCGTAGCCGTACGGAAAATCACGAAAGTACAGTTTCGGTTCGCGGCTCAGATTGACGTACGGCCGGCCGCACACCAGGTCGATGATTCCCTCGTCGTCCAGCTCCGGATCGGGATCGAACCCCAGATCGCGGAACATCTGCCCGTATCCGCCGCGCCCCGACATGAACTGCCGCACAATGGCCCACGTCATCGGCGTCGGCCGGGGTAGGACTTCCGCGAGATTGTACCGCGCCCAGACGGTTCCGGTGTTTGCCGCTTTCGAGCGGAGCCGCGCGATTTCGGCGCGGCGGAACTCTTCTTTCTCGAAGGCCCCCGCCGCCGTCACCGGCCGCGCCTGGAGGAGCCACAATCGTCCCTCGGCGAAGGCCCATTCGATGTCGCGCGGGGCGCCGTAGAACTCTTCGACACGAAGCCCCAGTTCGGCCAGTTGGCGGAGCTGGTCCGGATCGAGGCTCGGAAGCGACTGCTCGTGCGCCGCGACGTCGCGCACGCCGACGGCCGTCATCCGCACATGCTTTCGACCGATCTCCTCGTGGACAACGGCGCGCGTTTCGCGATCGATCTGAAATCGGTCAGGGGAGACGCGCCCCGAGACGATCAGCTCCCCCAGTCCCCACGCAGCCTCGACGAGCATCTGCTTTCCCTGCGGATCGAGCGGATCGCGCGTGAAAAGGACCCCCGAGACGTCGGCGGGGACGAGACGCTGGACGACAACGGCCATCCCCGCGCCAGTTCCGTTGGAGAGCAGCCCCTTCTGCGCGCGGTACGCCTGCGATCGGGCCGACTCCCACGACCGGAAGCAGCGCTCGACCGCGTCGAGGAGCGGCTGTTCTCCCTCGACCCCCAGAATTGTTTCCTGCTGGCCGGCAAAGCTGTGCTCGGCGCCGTCTTCCGCCGCCGCGGAAGAACGCACGGCGACGAGCCCCGCCCCGAGACTCCGATAGGCGGCAAGCAATTCCTGTCTGTCGAGTTCACCGCCATCGGAGGCCCCATTGGCTGTCAAGCAAAACCCATCGGGGACCGGCAGCCCACCGCGCAGCATCAGCCCCAGATTGAGACCCTTCCCGCCCACGCGGGCCAGATCGCCGGGTTCGATGTCGGTGAACGGGAGGACGGGCATGATGACGAACGATCAGGAAACCCGAGGATGCGGGTCACAACAGCCCCGACAGGGGC
>JBLMWR010000892.1:0-2790 GCA_050257335.1 Deltaproteobacteria bacterium
GATGAAATTCGGCTATGCCGGGCACGACGTCATCCGCAACCTTCCCGTGATGCACATCACGCGCTCCGCGTGCGACCAGGTGCTGAAGGGGGCGCTCCACAAGACGCTCGCCGAGATTGAAGCCGAGATCGATAAAGACCTGTCGCCGCGAAGCGCAGTGCTGACCGGCTGGACGGCGGGGGGCGTAGTCACCATCGAGCGCAAACACGCGCCGGTGAAGAACGTCGTGGGGGTGCTCGAAGGCTCGGGCGCGCTCGCCGACGAGACGGTCATCGTCGGAGCGCATTACGATCACGTGGGGCGCGGCGGTCCGGGGTCGCTGCTTCCCGGCAGTACCGAAATTCACAACGGGGCCGACGACAACGCCTCGGGAACGGTGAGCCTGCTGGAACTGGCGCGCCGGCTCGGGTCGCGCAAAGAGAAGCTCCCCCGCCGGGTCGTCTTCATCGCCTTCACCGGCGAAGAAATGGGGCTGATCGGTTCCGCCCGCTACACGAAAGAGCCGATCTTTCCGCTCGAAAAAACGATCGCCATGCTCAACATGGACATGGTCGGCCGCCTGCGGGACGACAAGCTGACGGTGTTCGGCGTCGGCACCTCCCCCATCTGGGAGGAAATGCTCAAGCGGCTGGGGAAAGAGGGCCACTTCGAAATGAGCCTGAAGCCCGAGGGGATGGGGCCCAGCGACCACCAGTCGTTCTTCCTGAAGCAGATCCCCGTGCTGCACTTCTTCACGGGGACGCATGGCGATTACCACCGCCCCTCCGACGACTGGGACAAGATCAATATCCCCGGGACCGAACGGGTCGTCGAGCTGGTCGAAAAGATCACCGTCGAAGTCGCCCGCCTGCCGGAACGACCGAAGTACATCGCCGTCAAGGGGACAGCGCAGATCGGCGAGCGCGCGGGCAGCCGGCCTTATTTCGGCAGCGTTCCCGATTTCGGCACCGACAAGCCTGGCTATGCTCTGGCGGGAGTCGTCCCCGGCGGACCGGCCGAGAAGGGGGGATTGAAGGCCGGAGACCGCATCGTGCAACTGGGGACGCACAAGATCGAGAACCTCGAAGATTTCGACCTGGCCCTGCGGAAGTTCTCCCCCGGTGAGACGGTGGAGGTCGCGGTGCTGCGCAGCAATGAGCGCGTGACCCTGAAGGTCGTCCTCGACAAGCCGCGGTAACCATTCATCCGGATGAAACGCAGAGGGAGCACGGACAAGGGATCGATTCGAAATCCGTGGGAGTTCACACCACGATTTCGTAGCCTTTGCGCTGCTCGCGGGCCATGAAGCCGGCGGCTTCCTTGTCTCCCACGATCTGCTCTTTTTCGGCATCCCATTCGATCTTGCGGCCCAGGCGGATGGCGATGTTCGCCAGGTGGCAGGTCGTCATCGAACGGTGATGGGTGTACACGTCCGAAATCGGCTGCGTCCGATCCTTAACGCATTCGAAGAAGTTCCCCATGTGACTGCCGGGCTTCTTCCCCTTGTAGAGCTTGACGATCGCGTCCTCGGGAAGGGGCTTCTCTTTCAGCTCGTCGACCGGCTTGCCGGTGATCTTCCCGCGGTTGACGAACAGCCGCCCCTCCGTCCCCTCGAACAGAATGCCGTTGTCCCCCTCGCTCGTGATCAGCATTTCAACGCCGTTGGGGAACTGGCAGGTGACGTTAAAGGTCGAAGCCACGTTGTAACGGTCGGCTTCGGTGGGATACCCGTCCTTGAACGGCACAGGATGCCGGGCCGTTCCCTGGACCGAGACCGGACCGGAGTTGTCCATGCCGATCCCCCACTGGGCGATATCGACGTGATGCGCGCCCCAGTCGGTCATCTTCCCGCCGGAGTACTCGTACCACCAGCGAAACTCGTAGTGCGTGCGGGATTCGCGATAGTTTCCGTTATTGCCGTATTTGCCCAGGCGGAATTCGGTCATCGGCGCCTGGCCGAGCCACATGTCCCAGTTGAATCCGGCGGGAACGTCGGCGACGGGAATCGGCCCGCTCGTCGGCGCGCCGTTGATTCCACACGTGACCTTTTTCACCTGTCCGATGCGCCCCGCCTTGATGAGGGCCACCGCCGTCAGGAAGAACTGCGGGGTTTCCTTATTCCCCATTTCGCTGCGCTGCTGCGTGCCGACCTGGAAGACGCGCTTGGTTCCGTTCAGCACCTTGATGATCTGTTTGCCCTCGTCGATCGTCAGCGTGAGGGGCTTTTCGCAATAGACGTCCTTGCCGGCCTTCATGGCTTCGATGGCGATTTTCGAGTGCCAGTGATCGGGGGTGACGATCGACACCACGTCGATGTCCTTGCGATCGAGGACCTTGCGATAGTCCTCGTAGATGTCGATCTTGCGGTCGATCCGCTTCCCCTGTTCCACGTCGATCAGCCGCTGGGCCCACAGCCGGTTGAACGTATCGACGTCGCAGACCGCGGCGATGTCGCCGAACTGCATCAATCCCTGCCGGATCCCCCCGCGCCAGCGGTCCCCAACGCCGATGCACCCCACGACGGGCCGCTCGTTGGCCGCAAAGAACCCCAGCGCCCGGCTGCCTTCGGCAGTGAACCAGTACGGCAGCGACGCCCCGGCCAGCGCGGCCAGCGACGAAGTCTTGAGGAACTCACGACGACTGGAAGTTCGCCCTTGCATGCGTATTCTCCTGAATTCGGACGTTGGCGGGTTGCCTGCGATGCCCCGAGACGGTTGATGAATCAACCACCCAGTCTACAGGTCCGCGCCTTTCAACTCAAACGACATTGCAGGGCTGCCTGGCTTTCCATTCCGCCGGCCGACGCGTATT
>JBLMWR010000893.1:0-3752 GCA_050257335.1 Deltaproteobacteria bacterium
CTCGACCCGCACCAGGTGATCGAGGGGATCATCATTGGCTGTTACGCCACACGGGCCAGCACGGCGTACATCTACGTCCGCTACGAATACCCCACCTCGTTCCAGCGGCTGCAGCAGGCGATCGACGAGTGCCGCGCCGCGGGGCTCCTGGGCAAGAACATTCTGGGAAGCAGCTTCTCGCTCGAGATCTACCTGCACCGCGGGGCGGCGGCGTACATCTGCGGCGAAGAAACGGGGCTGATCGAGAGCCTCGAAGGAAAGCGCGCCTGGCCGCGCATCAAGCCGCCCTTCCCTGCCATTGAAGGGGCCTTCCGCAAACCGACAGTCGTTAACAACATCGAGACGCTGGCTAACGTCCCGCACATCGTCAACCGCGGCGTCGACTGGTTCAAGTCAATGGGCGTGCCCTCGACCAATCCCAAAGACCCGGGAAGCTACGGGCCCAAGCTGTATTGCATCAGCGGACACGTCAACCAGCCCGGCTGCTACGAGATGCCGCTGGGGGTCACCTGCCGCGAGCTGATTGAGCGCTACGGGGGCGGTGTCTGGAAAGGGAGGAAGGGAAAGGCGGCGATCCCGGGAGGGCTCTCGATGGGGCTCTTCACCGAAAAAGAATTCGACACTCCGCTCGATTTTTCGGGTCCCGGCAAAGTCGGCTGCCTGGGACTGGGAACGGCGGCCGTAACCGTAATGGACGAAACCGTCTCGATGATCGACTTTCTGCACAACGCATGCCGGTTCTTCGCCCACGAATCGTGCGGGCAGTGCACCCCCTGCCGCGAGGGGACGACCTGGTCGGAAAGGATTCTGACGCGGATCAGGCACGGCAAGGGGCGGCTCAAGGACCTGGAGATCCTGCTCTCGATCTCGGGAGCGATCGGCATTATCCCCGGGACGACGATCTGCGGTCTGGCGGACGGCGCGGCATGGCCGATCAAGAATGCGATCAACAAGTTCCGGGAGGAGTTCGAGGATTACATCAAGCGCACCAATCCGACGGGATACATGCAGGAGGAACCGGCGGAGGCGCTGGGGCTGGTGGAATTGGCGCATTGAGCACGATGCACAACACCAAGTGGCGCATTCCACGCGGAGCATGCGAACGAGGAGACATGAATGGCGACGATTACGATTGACGGGCAGGACATCCAGATCGGGGACAACGAGCGCCTGAACCTGATTCAGGCGGCCGATCGCGCGGGGGTGGCCATTCCGTTTTACTGCTGGCACCCCGGCCTCTCGGTCGTCGCCAGTTGCCGAATGTGCCTGGTCGAGACGGGAACGAAAAACAAGGACACGGGCGAAATCTCGATGATGCCCAAGCTCGTGCCGGCGTGCCAGACGCCGGCCAAGGACGGAACGGTCGTCGTCACCAACAGCGTCAAGGTCCGCGCCAACCAGAACTTCGTCCAGGAGGGGATTCTCCTCGACCATCCCGTCGATTGCCCGATCTGCGACCAGGCGGGGGAATGCTGGCTGCAGGACTACTACTTCAATCACGGGCATCAGGAGCGGCGCGCCGACATTCGCCCCTTCACCAGCAAGAAACGCGAGCTGGGCGAGCACGTGACCCTCTTCGTCGATCGCTGCGTGATGTGCAGCCGCTGCGTGCGGTTCACGCGCGAAGTCTCGGGCGGGGGCGAGCTGCAGGTGATCGACCGTGGCAGCCATGCCGAGATCGATATTTTCCCCGGTTACCCGATTAACGACAATCTGTCCGGAAACGTCAACGACATCTGCCCGGTGGGGGCCCTCTGCTCGACCGACTTTCTGTACCAGCAGCGGGTGTGGTTCATGGAACCGCACGACTCGGTCTGCACGCGGTGCAGCACCGGCTGCAGTATCCAGATGCACGTCCATCAGAATCACCTGTACCGCATTCAGCCGCGCTACAACCCCAATGTCAACGACTGGTGGATGTGCGATATCGGCCGGTACGAAAACCAGTTCGTACACGCCCCCGAGCGGCTGGGTTCGATCAAGCAGCGCAGCGGGGACAAATTCCAGGACCTGCTCTGGCCGGAGGGGCTCAAGGCGGTGCACGAAGCGCTGACCGGGCTCGCGCAAATCTCGGGGCCGTCGCGGCTGGCGTTCGTCCTTTCGCCGTTCCTTACCTGCGAAGAGGCGTACCTGCTGGCGGTCTACGCCAAAACCATTTCGCCCGACGTGGTGCTGGCGCTGGGGAAGGTGCCGGTCGTCGGGCAGGACGAGAAATTCAAGTCGGGATTCACGATTCGGGCCGAGCGCTGTCCGAACCGTCGCGGCGTCGAAGAAATTCTCCGCCACTTTCAGAAATCGGTTCTCGACTGGGAGGGCATAGTCAAAAAGATCAGCGGCGGCGAATTCGACGGCGTGTACCTGACGGCCGATTATCCCGATCCATGGATTGACGAGACCGAAGCCGCTCAATTCGAGCGGTTGAAGCTGCTTGTCGTGCACGATATTCTTCCCTCTCCGGTTGCCCGAAAAGCGCACGTCGTCGTCCCCGGGGTCACGTTTGCCGAGAAGGATGGGAGTTATGTCAACCACGCCGGTCTGATTCAATCGGGAGAGTGGGGAATCCGACCGGTGGAGGGAGCGCATACCGACGGACAGACGTTCGGCGACCTCCTGGGGAGAAAGGGGCTGTACCAGGCGGCGGCCGTCCTCACGGAGCTGGCCGGCGTCGTCCCCTTTTTCGCGCGGGCCGCTGACGGGGTTGCCCATGCCGGGCTGGATCTTGTGGCAGGACAGGAAAAGCACCCGCGGACGACGGCGCTGGGGACGGTGACGCATCCCTTGCCGACGTTCCGGAGCGTCGCGTCAGAGATGCTCGAGGTGGAGCAGGGGTGATGATGCAAGCCTGGCTTGAACCACTGATCAAAATCTTCCTGGTCGTCGGCGCCCTGATGACGGCGGTGGCGTACCTGGTGCTCGTCGAGCGCAAGGTGGCGGCCTACCTTCAGGATCGGCTTGGCCCGAACCGCGTCGGGCCGTGGGGATTGTTCCAGCCCATCGCCGACGGCGCCAAATTCATCCTGAAGGAAGAGATCATCCCCGCGGGGGCCGACAAGTTTCTGTTTCTCATGGCGCCCGTATTGATTCTGGCGACCGCGATGCTGGCCTTTGCAACGATTCCGTTCGGCTATCTTGTTCCGTGGAAGGACGCCGAACCGATCGAACTGACCATCGCCCCCTCTCTGGATGTCGGCCTGGTACTTGTCTTTGCCATCAGCAGCCTGGGGGTGTACGGAGTTGTGGTGGGGGGGTGGGCATCGAACAGCAAATACAGTTTTCTGGGAGCGCTTCGCTCCAGCGCGCAGCTCGTCAGTTACGAGATTCCGCTGGGCCTGTCGGTGATTGGCCTCATGCTCTACTCGGGGTCGCTGCGGATGGAAACGATCATCAACGAGCAGGCCCGGACGGGGTGGTGGTGGTTCGCCGTGCAGCCACTGGCGTTCTACGTCTTCATGATCTCCGGCTGTGCCGAAAGCACGCGCCTCCCGTTCGACCTGCCGGAATGCGAGCAGGAGCTGGTCGCCGGGTATCATAGCGAATACACGGGCATGAAGTTCGGAATGTTCGCCTTTGCCGAATACCTGCACATGATCACCGCAGCGTTCCTGGCGGTCATTCTCTTTTTCGGCGGCTGGCATTTGTGGGGACTGGCTCCGCTCACCGACGCCAACCAGGTGACCTGGCCGGGGGCCCTCATCCGGGTGGTCGTTCTCTCGGTGAAAGTGCTGATGATGATTTTCTTTTTCATGTGGATC
>JBLMWR010000894.1:0-5337 GCA_050257335.1 Deltaproteobacteria bacterium
CGCCTACCCGCTGGGCGGCGACGTCTATTTCGACGTCACCAGAGATGAGGATTACGGGGCGCTCAGCCATCGCAGCATTTCGGAAGTCATGGCCGGGACGCGCGTCGAAGCCAACGACCGCAAACGCCATCCGGCCGATTTCGCCCTCTGGAAAGCGTCGAAGCCCGGCGAGCCGGCGTGGGACAGCCCGTGGGGAAAAGGGCGCCCCGGCTGGCATATCGAATGCTCGGCGATGAGCATGAAGTATCTCGGCGAAACGCTTGACATTCACGGCGGCGGGCTCGACCTGATGTTTCCCCATCATGAGAACGAGCTGGCCCAGTCCGAGAGCTGCACGGGGAAGAAGTTCTCGCGGTACTGGCTGCACAACGGGCTGATGCAGGCGGGGAAGGCATCCGGAAAGGTCGGCGGAGCGCACGATCGCCGGGGCGACGTCGATCTCGACCGGGCCGCCCAGGAAGCGGGAAAGCTCGCCGGGTCGAAGGGGGCCGCGTCGGTCAAAGAGCTGTTCGCCCGCCATCAGCCCGAAACGGTGCGATTCTTTATTCTGTCCACCCATTACCGCAGCCCGATCGACTTCAGCGACGACAACATCGCCGAAAAGGGAAAGTCGCTGGAAGGCTTTTACCGGCTGTTCGAGACGTTCCAGCGGATCACCGGGAAGGACTTTTACGAGCTGAACGTCCCGTCGCTGCGCTCCGCTGCAACAGCGCTGCCGGCCGAACCGCAGGCGTTCGCCGCGGAGCTCGCGCGCCTGCGCGACCGGTTTTTCGATGCGATGGACGACGATTTCAATACCGGCGGAGCGACCAGCGTTTTGTTCGAT
Organism: Deltaproteobacteria bacterium; assembly: GCA_050257335.1. GTDB lineage: Bacteria > Planctomycetota > Planctomycetia > Planctomycetales > Planctomycetaceae > JACQFH01. The sequence goes on from JBLMWR010000894.1 coordinate 827, forward strand.
CTGCGGTCCGCGATCAACGGCTTCATTCAGGAACACAAGCTGGAAACGACCGGCAAGGCGAATGCCGACCTTGTCACCGCGCTGACGTGTGCGGTGACGCTGCTGAAGGAACTGGCGAATCTGCTGGGGGTATTCGCGCAGCCGGTGCCGAAAAAGGGGGCCGGCGGCGACGATCAGTTCACTTCGGAACTGATGAATCTCGTGCTCGAGCTGCGGACTGAAGCGCGGGCCACGAAGAACTGGCCGATGAGCGACAAGATCCGCGACCGGCTGAAGGCGCTGAAAGTCGTAGTGGAGGATCGGCCGGACGGGGTGACATGGCGGCGGGAAAGCTGAGTCTGGAAAGGACGGGCGAGATCGGGACACGCGCCCATTTTTCTACGGTCGGTAATCCGCCGTCTTCTTCTCCGTGGGCGTGAACACGAGGAGGATCTGATGAGCGAAAAGAAATCAACCTTTATCTTCCGAGTCGCGCTCGCGTTCGTCTGGTACGTGAACCCCCGGGACAGACGTTCCGCCGACGACGCGCCGTAACAAAGGCTGCCGCCATTGCCAGAATTGAATTCGGAGTTGCAGATTGACGCCGGCCCGGCGCGGTATCTGGGGATCGACCCCGGGCTGAACCGAACCGGATATGCGGTGATCGAGCGGAGCCCGGGGGGCCCGGTGTTGCGCGAGGGAGGGGTGATTCGCTCGCCGCAGAAACTGTCGCTCGCCGAACGCGTCCTTGAAATCGGGGAGGGCGTCCGCGAGGTGATCGTGCAATACCAGCCGGCCGTCATGGCGATCGAGCAGGTCTTCTCGACCGTCCAGTACCCCAAGACGGCCCTGCTCATGGCCCACGCGCGGGGGGCGATTCTGTACGCGGCCGCCGAGGGGAAGGTGCGGGTCGTGCATTACACGGCCCGGCAGATCAAGCGGCTGCTGACCGGCTCGGGGAAAGCCGGCAAAGAGCAGGTGCAGCGCGCGATCCAGAACGAATTGCATCTGGCGTCGCTGCTGGAACCCAACGACGTGGCCGACGCCGCCGCGGTGGCGCTGTGTCATTATTACAGTTCGCGCGTGGTGCTGCCTGCGTCGTGATGCGGCACGAACGGCAACCGCGAAGAGGCAAGCACGCGGAGCCCGTGGGCGACGATTTCGAGTCGCCAATCCGAAATCCGAAATCCCAGATCCGAAATTCTCTGCATGATTACTCGCATCACGGGGCGACTTGTTCGACTGGAAAGCGCCGCGGCGGTCATCGCCGCCGGGGCCTTTGAATATGAGGTCTTCATCCCCGAGTTCGTCCGCCGGCAACTGCAGGGGATGATCGAACAGGAAGTCTCGCTGCGGACGATCGAGTACCTCGAAGGGAACCCGGCCCGGGGAAACCTGATTCCGCGGATGATCGGCTTCATGAGCGATGCCGAGCGGGAATTTTTCGATTCCATCTGTTCAGTCGACGGGGTGGGGGTGAAAAAGGCGCTGCGGGCCATGGTCCGCCCGGTGCGGGACGTGGCCATCGCCATCGAGGAGCAGGATATCAAGCAGCTCAGCGCGCTCCCGGGAATCGGTTCCGCGATGGCCGAGCGGATCGTGGCCAAGCTCCGCCGCAAGATGGCCAAGTTCGCCCTGATGATTCAGCGCGACCTGCCCCCCGAGAGGGAAGCCGAGCGGGGCGTTTTCAACGATGCTTACGAGGCGCTGCTGACGCTGGGGCACACGGCCCCCGAAGCGCGGCAGAAAATCGAACGCATCGCCGCCAGCGGGACGAAATTCAAATCGGTGGAAGACATTCTGGAGGAGATTTACAGGACGCAGCAGAGGTGAAGGAGATTTCGGCCATTGAATTTCGGATTTGGGATTTTGGCGATGCGATATCGGCTGGTGGCGGGGTGACACACCCTGCCGGCTGAAGCCGGTACTACGAATCGCGTCGGGGCAGAGAGAACGTCGCCAGTCTTGTGTAACGCGATCCGCCGGGGGTGAGCTCTGACTTCAGGAATTCGACCTCGTCGATCGGGACCGTCCCGAAATCAGTCGCCGCTTCTTCCGAGAGCAGCGCGAACAGGTCCTCGGGCGGGCGCGACTTGATACGCATCAGCGTCAGGTGCGGTTGAAACTCCCTTCCTTCCCGCGCGAACCCGAGGGGCGCCAGGTCGCGGTCGAGGGCGCCGGCGATGCGGCCGAGAGTTTCAGAATGTTCCAGCCCCACCCACACGACCGACGGCCGCCGCGCGTTGGGAAAGGCCCCCACGCCCGAGAGCCTGACGACAACCGCCGGCTGGCCTTCGACGACGCGCTTCGCAATCGCACAGACCTCGGGAACCTGCGCGGGGGAGGTGTCCCCCAGAAACTTCAGCGTGACGTGCAGGTTGTCGAGCGCTACGGGCCGGAAGCGGTCCCCCAGTTTCGCGAGACGCTCGTGGAGCCTGCGCAGCTCGATCGTCTGCGCGATCTTGACCGCAATGAAAGTCCGTAACATGGCTTGTCCTCCGTGTCGATTATTCCGATCTCGCATCGAATTTTCGACTCCTTGCCTGCTTGCAGGGCCGGTTTGATTCCAGCACCCCGGCTGCTCCGCAGTCCGCCACCCGAGGCGGAGGGTGCTGTTTGCGAAACGGATGCACCCCCTTTCCTTCCCGAATCCCTTTCTGGTTGACATCCGAATTCCCCTCTGACAAACTCAATGTCGGCTTCACGTCTCTGGCTACCTGCGCAGGAAATTGCCCATGCCCGGATATTTGCGGATCGTCGGTTCAGGTCTGATTCTAGTCGGGTTCTGGGGCTGCGGCGGAGGTGAGGCGGTCAAGCCCGTCGAACAGGCCGGTGGCAACAACGCCGCCGCGGGAGCCGCTCCCGGAGGCGGAATGGCCGGAGGGGGAGCGCCCGGTGCACCCGCCGGCGGAATGATGGGGGGCGCAGGGGGCGCAGGTCAACCGGGAGGGGCCGAAGCGAAGGGGGCGGCAGCCGGCGGATCGGGTTCGGCGCAGGATCTGCTCCAGTTCGTACCCGAAGACCTCCAGATCGCCGCCGGCGCCAATTTCGCCGTCCTCGCGGAAAAAGAGACCCCTTTCGGCGCCCAGTTGCTCGAACAGTTCAATCCGGTGCTGGCCCTGTTGTCGCGTGCCGGCATCAAAATGGAACAAGTCGACCAGCTCTGGACCGGGGCAAACCGCAACAAGGGGGATTTGGTGACCTGCGTGCGCACCAGGTCCAAATACGACGCTTCATCGATCACCAAAGCACTGGGCGTCACGGGGAAGCCCGAAAAAATCGGGAGCGCCAGCGTGCACACCCTTCCGGGCACGGGTGACATCAACAACGTGGTCGCGTATGTCGATGCCAAGACCCTGCTCATTGGCCGACTTTCGACCGTAACCGCAGCGCTCGGCAATCCCAAACCCGGTGCGATTCGCTTCGGTCTGGAGGCCATGGCGCAACCCAAGGCCTATTACTGGATCGCCGGTGACGATGGATCTTCTCAACGGCTGAACATCAAAGGATTTGAAGGGACGGAATGGCTCGTCGAAGGGTCACCGAAGCCGCGCGGCATGGCGAAGTGTCTGGCGAAGGCGGGTTCCGGCGGGCAGGGATCGTCCGGCGGCCCCGGGGGCATGCCCGGAATGCCGGGCGGACCTGGTAGTTACGGACCGCCAGGGGGCATGCCCGGCGGCAGTGCTCCGGGCGGCCCGCCCGGAGGAATGCCGCCCGGCGGACCTCCCGCAGGAGCCGGCGGTGCCGGTGGCGCAAAGGGGTTCCGCCCGTTTCAGGGGCCTCCCGCCGGCGCGCCGGGTGGTCCTCCCGGCGGCCCCCCGGGCGGAGGGCCGGCCGGAATGCCTCCTGGCGGGATGATGCCTCCTGGCGGGATGATGCCTGGAATGATGCCCGGCGGACGGGGGGGCTCGGCGGGGGTGACGAAGCCGGTTGAGATCTCGGTGGGATGGAGTTTTGCCTCCGAGGCCACGGCGACGCAGGTCGAGACAACCATTCAGGATGTCATCAAGGCCATCCAGGCTGCGCTCCAGCGGCGAAACGGGGGGACGACGCCGGGCGGGGGCATGATGCCGCCGGGCGGAATGCCACCCGGCGGAATGCCACCGGGGGGCGTGCCGCCGGCAGGGGCACCTCCCCAACGGTTCCAAGGGTTCCTGCAAGTTGCTCCCGGGGGTCCGCCGGGGGGTCCGGGAGGGCCGGGAATGCCTCCCGGAGGGATGATGCCGCCGGGGGGAATGCCCGGTGGAGGGGGAGCGTCCGACAACGATCCCAATGTCACCCTCGTGTACATCACCCGCGACAAGGCGAACGTCAAACTGCGTTATAACGTAACGCTCGACGATACGGGCACCGTGGGCAAGCTGATCGCCAAGGCGATTGAAGCCAGCGGCGCTTCGGCGCTCAATGACGGCCTGTTCGACGGTACGCTGACGCTCCTGAACGCCGCCATTCAGAAGTGGGAACAGGAAAAACCCGACCAGCTTATCGGGACCCGCAGGATCCCCAACTTGTCGATTCGCAGCGGCTACAGT
>JBLMWR010000895.1:0-10767 GCA_050257335.1 Deltaproteobacteria bacterium
CCTTGCCGGCGTCGGTGTTGCGGCGAAGTCTCACTGTTTTCCTGCGTTTTTCGCGAATCGGAAACGGGTATCGCGGAAGGGGTGTCGCCATTGCGCAACCGGTTCGCCAGTCGCACGTTACGTTTCCAAGCGTCAGCCCGCGCTGCCAAAGGCGCATTTTGGGCCCTTATACACACATAGATATTCATTCGGGATCGAAAGACCCCTGCGCAATGTGCCGGCCCGCTGGGCATGCCTTCGCGTTTGACCCGCGTCTGCCGTCCTATGGCGAACAAAAATGGCACGTCGATAGCGCCGGATTACGGAGTAACCCGGCTACAGTTAATCGAGCTCGCGGGCGCGCCACCAGCCTACCGCAAAGAAGCCGGCGGCGAAAGCCAGCAGCATCTCGCAGCTCTTCAGGACCACCGAAAACTCGGGGCTGGCTTCGTTGAGGATCTGATTGTAGGCGATCAGCGCCCAGGCGTGCGGCGTGATCAGCCCCACCTGCTGCATCAGCTCGGGCTGCCAGGTGCGGGGCATCATGCAGCCGCTGATCCCGGCCATCGTCAGCACCAGAAAGTTTCCGTACGCCGAGACCTGGGCTTCGGTCCGCACCAGCGTGGCGACCATCAGCCCCAGCGACGTGGCGGCAAGCGACGTGCACAGCATGACGGGGAACAGCAGCCACGGCTCGGGGCCCCACGACATGCCGAAGAGAACTTTGCCGGCCAGAAACAAGAGCGCGGTCTGCACGAGCGAGATGACGAGGAACGGCACCGTCTTGCCGATCATCAATCCCGGACGGCTGATGGGGGCGAGCCGCAGGCGGTTGAGGGTCCCCATGTCGCGCTCGCCGATGAACGAGCGGGCCATGAAGTTGACGATGAAGAACACGAACATCACCGTGTAGGAGGGAACGAGGATCTGGTAGACGATGTTGGGGCCGGTCTGGGGGGGGTCTGGAACGGTGCTCCCCGTCTCGGCCTCGCTCGCGGCATATTCCTCGAGCAGTTCCTTGCTGTCGCGACTGGCTTTGGTGATCTGCCGCGCGATGTTGGGATGTTTCTTCAGGACCTCCTGCGGCATCGTCTTCAGGGCGAAACTGAACACCAGGGCCCGGACGAGGTCCGACGCGTTGGCCAGGAACGACCCCGATTCGACCTGGATGTCGAGCGCGTTCAATTTGTACTTCAGCCGGCCTTCGTCCACATGGAACAGGTCGTACAGATCGAGTTCGCGAACCTTCTCATCGTACCCTGGCCCGATGTACAGGAGTGCGTCGGTCTTGCCTTCCGCCAGTTCCTTTTTCGCGGCAGTCCGCTCGGGAACCTCCGTCACGTCGAGGGCCTTGATTTTGTCCAGCTCGCTGATGATCAGTTTCGACAGCTCGCTGTCGTCGGCATCGACGACGGCCACCCGAATCGTGCGGGCCTTCTGCGCCTGGCTGAAGAGCTGACCGGTCGAGAGGCCGAGGATCGAGATAAAGGCCAGCGGCAGCGCCACAAGGACCGACAGGGTCCGCCGGTCGCGGTACAAAAGCAGCAGGTCTTTGCGCGTGATCTGGCTGGCGTTCATTGCGATATGGGCCCTCAGTCTCGCAGACGGCGTCCGGTCAGTTCCAGAAACAGCCGCTCCAGATTGTGTTCCTTCGTTTCGATCGATAGCAGCTCCGCCCCGGCCTGCTTGAGGATCTCCAGGACGAGAGTCAGGCGGTCGTTGACGGCATACGTTGCGTCGCGGCGGTCGCGATGGACGACGACCTGCACTTCCCCCTCGGCGAGCGGCTCGACTTCGGCCAGCCCCACCAGCCGCGGTCCCAGCCGGGCTTTCGATCCGAGAACGTGCAGGTGCAGGTCGGCCCGCGACTTGCTTAAGAGCTGGTCGAGCGTTCCGCAGGTAAGCAGTTTTCCCTTATCGACGATCGCCACCCGCTGGCAGATGGCTTCGACCTCTTCCATATAATGACTGGCGTAGATGACCCCCACCCCCTCGCTGCTGAGCTGCCGGACGCAATCGAGCAGGTGCGAGCGCGACTGGGGATCGACGCCGACGGTCGGTTCGTCGAGGATGACGAGCTTCGGCTGGTGGAGCAGGGCGACTCCGAAGTTCAGGCGGCGCTTCATCCCGCCCGAAAAAGTCTTGCCGTAGCTGTTCGCGTTCTGGGTGAGACCAACCTGTCCCAGCACCTTCTCGATCCGCTCGGTGAGCGTCTGCCCGCGGATGCCGTAGAGCCTTCCGAAGAATTCGAGGTTTTCGCGGGCAGTGAGGTCGGGGTAAATCGCCAGGTCCTGCGGGACGACCCCCAGAATCTGCTTCAACTCGGTCGCCCCGCTGTCGAACGAATAGCCGCCGATGTTGACCGTGCCCGAATCCGCCGGTCGCAAGCCGGCGAGCATCATCATCGTGGTGGACTTGCCGGCGCCGTTCGGTCCCAAAAGACCGAAGACCTCCCCGGCGTCGACGTGAAAGCTGAGCCCGTCGACGGCGACGTGATCGCCGTAACTTTTTCGCAGATCGACGACTTCGAGCAGACTCATCGCAAATTTCCATCCCTGGTGGAAGGGGCCGGCGGGCCCGCCCTCGCGGGCCCCTGCCGCCGCTCCCGGATTCTGCTTGCCGGATTGTCCGGCCGGCCGCCGTCTTCCCGTGCCAGCAGCGCGCCAATCGAATTACTGCCTGCGGGTCATCACCCGTCAATTCCTGCGGGCTACCGCCCGTTAGTTTTGCGGGTCACCACCCGCTCGTTTTGCGGGTCACCACCCGCTCGTTTTGCGGGTTACCACCCGCTAGTTTTGCGGGTTACCACCCGACGAACATACCATGCGTCGTCAATATTGTCAGCGCCGCGGCGACCCCCACCCGAATGTTGTCGTTCATCCGCATGGGAAGGGACTCGGCCAGTGCGGCGGCCAGCGCCGCCGGAACGACACACGCCAGGGCCATCAGCAGCGACACTCCCGCGTGCGACTCGCCCCAGTAAACAAGCGTGCCCAGCGGAATCGAGCAGACGAGGAAGGCCCCCAGTCCGATCCACGATTTCGCCTGATTCCAGGGAAGCTTTCGGCCTCGCACCAGCATCCCGGCCAGCGTCGCCGATCCGTCCCCGAAGGCGATGATGATCGTCACCACCAGTCCCAGTTCGGGTTGCGATGGAAAAGCCATGAGCAGGCTCAGCGTGATGACCGCATAGCTGACGACCGAACACACCCACCCCTGCTCTCCGCAGCGCGCGAACAGCCGAGCTTTCATCAGAGAGAAGATCGTCAGTACCGTGACCACCACCAGAATGGGGACCTGGATGAACCATGCCAGGGGGTGGGCGTGCGGAATCACCAGAAACAGTGACGGCAGAAGTCCGGGGGACATGTGCACCAGCCGCCGCCGCCATTCGTGCGGAGGGAGTCGGCTCGCCAGTGTTTGCAGCCGTGATACGGCCTGCGGGACGGCCTGGCCGTGGTGCGTCCGGCACGGTGCGCCAGCCGCCTGCGTTCGACCCCGCAGCGCCCGTGACGAGACCCCGGTTGCCCGAATACCCGTGGACATGAAACCCGCTCCTTGGCCAATTCCTGAACGAACGTCTTCCGCATGAGCGGCAGAGAACAATGCCTCCCGCCGATGTTAATAGTTCGGGAAAAGCGGAAATCACGATTGAGTCAAAAGTTGCAGCCCTGTCGCTTCTCCTTCCGAACGTCGGAGTCCGCCGGTCCTGCGGTCAGAACTGTTAAATCTTGACGAGCTTTTGCAGATGAACCGGCAAACAAGATCGCCATGCCCGGTGACAGGAGTGGCGAAATGCCTTGAATTTGCGGTATGATCGCGTTGGGCTGCGGCGCGTGAGTTTGACGCGCAGGCAAGGTGGTGGGGATAAATCGCATGTCCGCTTCGAGGAATTCGATTTTGCCTTCGTTTGATGCGCTGCTCCTGAGCCGGCGCGAGCTGTTGCGCCGCGGGGGCATGGGGTTCGGCATGCTCGGCCTGGCCGGAATCCTCGCCGACAATGGCCAGTTGGCGCTGAGCGCTCCCACGGGCGCGGCCGCGCCCAAGCCGAATCCTCTCGTCCCGAAGAATCCGCACTTCGCCCCCCGCGCCCGGCAGCTCGTGCATCTGTTCATGAACGGCGGTCCGTCGCAGGTCGACACGTTCGACCCCAAGCCGGCCCTCGAAAAGTTTCACGGCCAGCCACTCCCCAACCCCAACCTGCGGACCGAGCGCAAGACCAGCGGGGCCCTCAAGTCTCCGTTCAAGTTCGAAAGGTACGGGCAGAGCGGCATCGAAGTCAGCGAGCTGTTCGCCAGAACGGCGGCCGCGCACATCGACGACATGTGCATCATCCGCTCGATGTACGCCGACGTCCCCAACCACGAACCCTCCTTGTGGCTGATGAACTGCGGCGACGGACGCATGCCGCGCCCCAGCGTCGGCTCGTGGGTCACCTACGGGCTCGGCTCCGAGAACCAGAATCTGCCGGGGTTCATCGTGATGTGCCCGGCCGGGCTGCCGGTGACGGGGGCCCTCAACTGGCGCTCGGCGTTTCTGCCGGGGGCGTACCAGGGAACGTACATCGACAGCCAGCATACGGACGTGTCCAGGCTGATCGAGCACATCAAAAGCCCGTCGGCCAGCCTCGACGAGCAGCGGAAGCAGCTCGATCTCTTGCGCAAGCTGAATGAGAAACATCTGTCCGAGCGCGGCGACGACGCACAGCTTGAAGCCCGGATCCAGTCATTCGAGCTGGCGTACCGGATGCAGACGGAGGCCGCCGACGTGTTCGACATCGCCCGCGAGCCGCAGGGGGTGCGCGAGGCATACGGATCGGGTCCGATCGGTCGGCAGCTTCTGATGACCCGCCGACTGCTGGAGCGCGGGGTGCGCTTTATCCAGCTTTACAGCGGAAATTTCCAGCCGTGGGACAACCACAGCAATCTCGAGAAGGAACACCGGCGGCTGGCCGGGGAGTGGGACGGCCCCGTCGCCGCATTCCTGACCGACCTCAAGTCACGCGGGATGCTCGACACGACGCTGGTGATGTGGGGGGGCGAATTCGGTCGCACGCCCGTCGCCGAGCTTCCGGAACTTTCCGGCCGCGACCACAACCACTACGGCTTCTCGATGTGGCTGGCCGGCGGGGGTGCGAAGGGAGGCTACGTCCACGGCGCGACCGACGAGTTCGGGTTTGCCGCCGTCGAAAACAAAGTACACGTACACGACCTGCACGCCACGGTCCTGCACCTGTTGGGGTTCGACCACGAAAAGCTCGTCTACCGGCACGCGGGCCGCGACTTCCGCCTCACCGACGTGCACGGCCAGGTGGTGCGCGACCTGATCGCGTAAACATTGGGCGTGTGGCTGCGGCGGGCGCCTGCAGGTCGGCTGGGAAGGGCCGACCTACATCAAACGTTGCGTCCGCTGCCACGCCTGAGCAGCTTGGCAACAATCCCCACTGCGCCAGAAGTGCAGTTGCCCCTGTCCGCGGCCGGACTGTCGTCCGGGCCATTCACACCGCGGCCATTGCCCCTGCCTGTCGTCGCTGCATTCCCCGGCCAGGTACGCCAACTGATCGCCGGGCCGCCACCCTTCCTCATAATCCACTGCCTCCTCCGACGCAAACCCCAGCGACCGCTTGATCCCGCTCCATACCACGAGCATGGCCCCCAGCATCCCCGTCATGAACAGCGCCACGGGGAGCAACATCGGCCCCATCGCAAAGATCCGGGAGTCGAAACCAGGCCAGATCTGGCGGGCAGACAACAGAAGCAGCAGCGACCCCAGACTCAGGTAGGGACCGTAGGGAAGCTCATGATCGCGCCAGATGAGCCACAGGGGAATCGCCACGACAACGGCCGCCAGCAGCGACAAAACGAAGACGATCAGCGTTCCCTGCCAGCCGAGGAAGCTGCCGATCATCGCCATCAGAACCACGTCCCCGAATCCCATCGCTTCGCGCTTCAAGGCCCAGTGCCCGACAATCCGCACGGCCCAGATAATGCCGCCTCCCACGACAATCCCCGCGAGGCTGTAACACAAGCTGTGCAGATGCGGATGAGCCGTGATCCATGCAGGGACACCGCCGGGAGGACCGCCCGCAAACCAACCGGGAATCATCGCCGGCGCAATCAGGTGCCGCAGCATCACCCCGTATTCAGCAGCCCATCCCGTCATCGCAGGCGTCTGATACCACAGGGGCACGATGTAGACCTGTCCCAGCAGCCAGTTCGCGAGGACCCCGGCCGCCATCGCGGGCAGGGTCACCGAGTCGGGAATGATCCGCAGGTCGATATCGATGAACGTGGCGACGACGAGGGCGACGACCAGAGCCATGTGGACGGCATACCGCCAGTGCAGCATGGCGAGCGGGGACATCCACCCGACCACGCCCGTCGGGCCCAGCGCGTGATAAACCGAGCTCTGCTGGGCGACAGGTCCCCACCAGTCCGGGACCTCGAACCAGTACACGAGGGCGAACAGGAACCCCGTCAGCAGCTCAATCAACGGATAGCGGACCGAGATCGTCCCCCGGCAGTTGCGGCACCGTCCCCGAAGGTTCAGCCACGAGAAGATCGGAATGTTGTCGTACCAGCGGATCCGCTGCCCGCAGCGCGGGCAATGCGACGGCGGATAGACCATGTCGCGCATCGCCTGCCAGAAGCGTTCTTCGCGCGGCAGCCGGTAAATGCAGACGTTCAGCAGGCTGCCGAAGACCGACCCCAGAACGAACAGGCAGAAGAGGACGACGGCGTATTCAAGAGAGAGGATGTTCAACAGGAATCCCCGATGTCACTCGGCTTGATTCAGGGGGTGGATGTGCGACGCCAGGAATGGAGCAAGGTCATAACCTATTCTCGGCGCAGCGCCCAGTGTCGTTCACAGTGCCGCATTCAGGCGGGTGGAACAAAAACTCGCCCCGGAGCATGGACCGGCTGAAGCCAGGACTACGAACGACGGTGGGCCATTCCCACCGCTACGGCGATTCGTTCGGCGATCTCGGGAACGCTCAGATTGTCGGTGAAGACGGTGTGCGAGGCGCAGTCGCGATACAAAGGTTCCCGTTCGGCCAGCAGTCGGGCGATCTCGTCGATTCCGCCGCCGGCGAGATTGGGACGCCGCTCGGCGGTGGTCGGGTCGTCGCCGATGCGTTTCGCCAGGACGGGCACCGAGGCCTGCAGCCAGACGACGGGACCGGCGGCCTTCATGTCGCGGCGGATGTCGCTGCTCAAAATCGCCCCCCCGCCCGCCGCCACCACCAGCCGGTCGCGCCCCAAGAGGCCTGCCAACATTTCCCTCTCGCGGCGGCGGAAACCAGCTTCCCCCTCGGCGGCAAAGATTTCGCGGATCGTCCGGCTCGCGGCCTGCTCGATGGCCGCGTCGGCGTCGATCCAGTCCCACCCCAGCCGCGCAGCCAGTTCCTGCGCCACCGTGCTCTTGCCGCTCCCCCGGTATCCGATCAGGGTGATGACCATCACTCGAGCCTCGCGGCGGAAATGGCCCGGCGGACGACGTCCCGCATCACGTCGGTCGGTGCGGCGTGACCGGTGAACAGCTCGAACTGCCGCGCCGCCTGCTTAACGAACATGTCGACTCCCGTGATCGTCTTGCATTCCCGCTCGCGGGCCTGCTTGATAAGCAGCGTCCGCTCGGGGTTGTAGATCGTGTCAAACACCACCATTCCCTCGCGGAGCCAGTTTTCTGCATAGGGGGTCTCATCGAGGTTAGGGTGCATGCCGACGGACGTACAGTTGATGAGCACGTCGGCGAACACGGCGCCGCGATTCTGCCACTCGACGAGGAGGCAACCGAACTGTTCGGCCAGCTCCTCGGCCCGGGCTTTCGTGCGATTGGCGATCATCAGCACTCCGCCATGATTGACGATACCCCGCGCGATGGCCCGCGCCACGCCTCCCGCCCCCAGGACGAGCACCTTGCGGCCGGCCAGGGCCGACAGCGACGGATCGGTCCCGGCGGCGGGATCAGGCTGCAATTCGTGGACGAGACATTCGAGCGCGGCGTCGTGGTCGGTGTTGGCCGCGCGCCACGCGCCGTCGTTCCCCCGATACAGCGTATTGGCTGCGCCGATCTCGCGAATCGGGCCATCGTACCGGTCGGTCAGCCCCAGCACGTCTTCTTTGTGAGGGAGCGTGACGCTGTACCCCTGCACGGGAAACCAGTCGAATTCGTTAATCGTCGCCGGCAGGGCGTCTTTGGGGACGCGGAACGGCAAGTAGACCTTGTTCAGCTTCTCGAGGGCGAAGGCCGCGTTATGGATCAGCGGACTCATGCTGTGCGCCACCGGATCGGCGACGATGCCGTAGATCTGCGTCCCGCGGTCGATCCGGTCGTAGTGATAGATGTCGCGCATGTCTTCCAGGGAGAGCTGCCCCGGTGCCATCGCCCGTTCCTTGTTGAACGTCGCGTAAGTGAACGGAGCGCCGTAACGCCCCGCCAGGAGCCGGCTGGGAATCCCGAATTCCCCCATGCAGAAACCAATCGTCGGGATTTCCGCCCCGGCGACCAGTTTCAGCATCCGCACGTTGTCGAGCGGACAGTTCGCCATCGTTACAATCTTGATGATGTCCGGATCGTGCTTCTGCATCCGGCCGTGAATCTCGGCGAGGTTCTCGGGCGTCTGGTCGAAATCGTGGTAGCTGATGATCCGCTTCGTCGGCCCGTAACGCCGGATCGACCCGGCGATGTCCTCCTCCAGATCGACGTACTCGGCACCCGAGACGATCGCCGAACGCAGCACCATCAGCCGCTGCTCTTCCGACCACCGCCACAGCCCCTTGTCGCGCGCCCGCCGGGCGGTGACGACGACCGGCGTCGGCCGGTCGGCCAGCAGCCGCCCCAGGTCGGGAGAATGCGACAGCCAGTCCAGCCGCAGCTCGACCAGTTCAGCGCCGCGACCAGCCAGAGCTTTATGCTCGGCGATCATCATTTTGTGACGGGTCCGCCCCAGACTGACGCAGATCATAGTCGTATATCGTTTTCCCAGTCGTCGCGCAACTCGCCACGCCCGCCGACGCAATCCATCCAACGAGAAACCGCGCCTCGCCTGCAGTTTCGCCGCGAGTCAACCCAAACATTCGTTTTTCTCGAAACCGGACAGGCCGTCTATCATGGCGATTCCGCATCGGCGAGGAAAGAGAGGGGAATACAAGATAGCGAATAGAAGATAGAGGATGGAAGACGGAAGATGGAAGAGCGAGGATGGAGGATTGAGGATGGAAGATGGAGGGTCCTCTCGTTACCAGGCTCCGCTTGAGAACGACATAAATCCGAAATCGGAAATTCCAAATCCGAAATGAACCCCTATCCCAGCCGGCCAAACTGGCGGTCGAGCTCGCTGCGGCTGAGGACCAGGGCCGTGGGACGGCCGTGCGGGCAATGGTGGGCGTCGTCGATCAAATGCCGCTGCGCCAGAAGGCTCTCGATCTCCTCCACACTCAGCCGCTGCCCCGCCTTCACCGCCGCCTTGCATGAGAGCATGTGCAAGAGGCTGTCAAGAAGGTCGCGGCGGGAGGGGTCGCGTCCCGACTCGGCAATCTTCTCGGCGACGTCCCGCACCATCTGCGCCGGATTCATTCGCGACAGCATCACCGGATACGCCGTCACCACCACCGTGTTCGTCCCGAATTCCTCGAGCCCCAGCCCGAACTGCGCCAGGACGCCGGAGTGCTCGGAAAGGAGCGCGGCCTCGGCGGTCGAAAGCTCGACCGGCTGCGGGACCAGCAGCCGTTGCGACTCAACCGTTCCGGCGAGCACCCGATTTCGCAGTTGTTCGTAGAGGATCCGCTCGTGCAGCGCGTGCTGATCGACAACCGTCAATCCCTCGTCCGTCTCGACGACGAGGTATGAATCATGAATCTGCATTGCCCGCACGTCGAGGGCATCGGCAAAACTGCTGCGGTCCGGTTCGGCCCCGGCGACCGGACCCGTGGGGCCTCCAACCGTCGCCGGCGCCTGTCCCGCAAGGTGCGGCGAATCCACCCGGCTGAACGGCGAACCATCGTCGATCCCCGGCGAGCGGTGAACCGCCACCGACCCCGAGGTCGGTCCGCCGGGGTCCGGCGCAGTCCACGGCCCGTGGCCGGTGCTACCCCTGTCGCCCCCTCCGGCGTTGTCGATCGGCAGCCCTCCTGCGTACAGGGTACCGGGTACTGAGTACTGCGTACCGGGTACCGGGTCCTCCTTCGGCTCCTCGGGCAATTCCGGATACACCGGCTCATACCCTGGCTTCCCCCAGTCCCGCGACTGCTCTCTCACCCACGCCACAAAGTCCTGCCGCAGCTCCTTCTGTTTCTCTGGATCGACGCGCGTGCGCACCGGCTGGAGCACCGGCGCAGGGATCGCCGCGGCGGGCCGCACGCGCAGCTCGCTGTTCAGGTTCATCCCCAGAAACTTCGTCCGGATCATCGACAGAAGCTGCCGGTACAGCTTCTGGCTCTCGCGAAACCGCACCTCGGCCTTCGTCGGATGGACGTTGACATCCACCAGATCGGCAGGCATTTCGAGGAACAAGAACGTCACCGGATTACGACCAACCATCAAGAGGCCCCGGTACGCCTCCCCCAGCGCATGCTGCAGCGACCGATCCTGAATCCAGCGCCCGTTGAGGAACAGAAACTGCCCCTTGCGGGTCGCCTTGCTCTGCGACGGATGCCCGACGTATCCCCACAGCCGCACCTGCTCGAACTCCGACTCGACCCAGATCAGGTTTCTCGCCAGGTCGTCACCGAAAAAGAGGCTGATCCGGTCGAGCAATTTTTCGGCAGCCGGCAGCTCGTACACCGG
>JBLMWR010000896.1:0-6860 GCA_050257335.1 Deltaproteobacteria bacterium
GGGGAACAGGATCCGATCAAAATGCCTCCCGGGCAGGCCCTGATTACCCGCACGAACCACAGCAACCTGCGAACGTGGATCGAGGAAGGGGCGAAGTTCGACGGCCCGGACCCGAAGGCCCCGATCCGCAGTCTCGTGCTCACCGACGAACAAAAACGCGCCAAAGCGTTAGCCGCCCTCAGCCCTGAAGAGTTCGCCAAACACAGAAAGGACCGCGCGACCCGGCTCTGGACGGCAGCGTTTCCCAACGAGGCCGCCACGGAACACGAGAGCGAGGCCTTTCTTGTTCTGGGCAACGTCGGGGAAGTGCGGCTCAAGCAGGTCGCCGACTGGTGCCGCGCCGACGCCGATGTTCTGCACCGTGTGTTCAAAGTCAGGGAATCCCTCATCTGGCGGGGCAAGCTGATCGTGTTCGTCTTCAAAGATCGCTTTTCGTACGCGGAATTCACGCAAACCAACGAGCGCGTCGACGTACCGGCCGAGACAACCGGGCATTCGCGCGTCACGGCCTCCGAGGACGAAGCCTACATCGCGCTGCAGGACATCGGCGACAACCCTTCCGAGGATTCGCCGGGAGTGCGCACGCAGCTGATGGGGTTGCTGACCGAGGCGCTTCTGCAGCGCTCGGCCAACCGGGTTCCCGACTGGGCTGCCCGGGGAACGGGCCTGGCGCTGTCCGCCAGGAGCGACCCGAAGAATCCGTATTTCCGCGGCCTGAACGCGGGGGCTCACGAAGCGCTGCGGGCAATCGACAAGCCGGAGGATCTGTTCGCGAATGGCACGTTCTCGTCCGCCGATCTGGCGCCCGTCGGCTACACGCTGGTCACCCACATGATCAAGACCGGAGGCGAGGCGTATTTCGTTTCGTTCCTCGATCGTTTGCGGGCCGGCAAGCCTCTCAACGATGCGCTAAAGGAGATTTACGCGACGGATCCCCCCACCCTGGCGCGCTCGTACCAACTTTTCGTCGAGGCCCTTCCGGGCGCCAAGGCCGGGACGAAAAAGCCAAGGAAGTGATTCGCTTCGGGGGGGCGGTGCGTTTTCGGGATCTCCGGACAGCTTTGTATCTGGATTTCGAGACTTGTCGTTTCTCGACCAACAGGCGCTGCCATTGATGACGCCCGGCTCCCCGCGACGCCGGGTGTTTCACTTCCATGCACGACGTAATCATCATCGGCGGAGGCGTCATCGGGCTCACGCTCGCCTGTGACCTGGCGGGTGAGGGGGTCGCGGTCGCAGTCCTCGATCAGGGACCGCTGGGACAGGAATCGTCGTGGGCCGGCGCGGGAATTCTTCCTCCCGGCAATCTGGAACATGCCGAATCACCGGAGGCCCGCCTGCGCGCTGCCAGCCACGTCCTGTGGCCCACCTTAAGCGACCTCCTGCGCGACCAGACGGGGATCGACAACGGCTTTCGGCGCTGCGGCGGTCTGGAAGTCCGTCTCGGGGGAGAGAGCGACGCGCTCCGCGACGAGATCGCGATGTGGCGTCGCGAAGGAGTCGCCGTCGAGCCTCTCACCAGCGAGACGCTGTGGCAATGCGAGGCGGGGCTCAGTCGAGCCGTGACGACCGCTTACCGGCTTCCGGAAATGGGGCAGGTCCGCAATCCACGGCATCTCAAGGCGCTCGTCGCGCTGGCCCTCAAGCGAGGAGTGGCGCTTGAACCGGGAACGCCGGTGTACGGCTTCAATCGCGGCGCGGAGAAGATCGTGGCGATCGAAACCTCCGCCGGCAGACGCAGCGCCGGACAATTCGTCGTCGCCAGCGGCGCCTGGTCCGGCCGGCTGCTCGCGGAGGCCGGATGCCTTGCCTCGGTGCGCCCTATCCGCGGGCAGATCGTGCTGCTGGCCGCGCAGCCGTCTCCGATCGGCCACGTCGTCAACGTGGGACCGCGGTATCTCGTGCCGCGCGGCGATGGTCGCGTCCTGGTCGGTGCGACCGAAGAGGCCGCCGGTTTCGACAAACGGACGACCGCCGATGGAGTAGGGGGGCTCGTCGAGTTTGCGCTCGATCTTGTTCCGGCGCTCGCGAGGGCCGGCTTCGAGCGCACCTGGGCGGGTCTGCGTCCCCAATCGGCCGACGGACTCCCCTACCTCGGACGCTGCCCGCGGGCAGAGAATCTGTTCTTCGCCACCGGACATTTTCGCGCCGGGCTGCAATTGTCCCCAATCACCGGCCGCGTGATGACGCAACTGCTCCTCGGACGCGAGACCAGCGTGCCTCTCGCCCCGTACTCTCCCGACCGCCAACTGCCGCAAGCCGCGCCCTTTGGAAAGTGAAGTCATGCGTGCCGTCGTTCAGCGGGTTTCGCGGGCCGCGGTGTCCGTCGCGGGCGAATCGACCGGGACGATCGATGGCGGATTTGTGGTTTTGCTGGGCGTGGCGGAGGGGGACACGCGGGAAGATGCTCTGTACCTCGCACAGAAAATTGCCGGGCTGCGGGTCTTCGAGGACGACCAGGGAAAAATGAACCGGGGGCTGGCCGAGGCGGGGGGTAAAATGCTGGTCGTCAGCCAATTCACGCTCCTGGGAGACTGCCGAAAAGGACGCCGTCCCAGCTTTGACAGGGCTGCCCGGCCCGAGACGGCACGCGACCTGTACGAAGCGTTCGTCGCGGCGGTCGGCGAGCTGGGAATCGAGACCGCCACGGGCCGGTTTCAGGAGCACATGCTGGTCGAGCTGGTCAACGATGGCCCGGTGACGCTGTTGCTCGACAGCCGGCGGGAGTTCTAATTGCAGATTTGACAAAGTGAGCCGCCGGATTTATTCCGGCGGGATCGGGAGCAAAGGTCGCTCGGGCCGGCGTTTCAATCGGGGCTGTAAAGTACGGCCTTGACGCGCCGGAAGGGGGAGAGCTGCCAGCTCGCGCGCCTGAAATTCGCCCCGTATTTCCGCGGGAAGAATGCAGGTCGAACGAAACATAACAGACATTATCGGACGTCGCCTGCAGGACCGGCTTCCCAGCCCGTGCGTGATTTTCTTTTATGGCACGGGGCGGAGATGCACCCTGGGCTCCATCATCCGAGCGCGATCGTCCGGAACGAACGGGCCTGGCAGCCCATCCTGGTTCAGTGCCTCAGACCCGGCTACGCCTGCCCGTTCACGGCGGCTTCGGCGGGGGGCTTCTCTTCGAATACGCCGATCCGGCGGAACTTCTCATACCGGCGTTCCAGAAGCCGATCTGGCGGGATCGCCGTCAGGTCCCGCAGGATTCGCACCAGGCAGACTTTGAGGATGATCGCGGTCTGGCGGTGGTCGCGATGGGCTCCCCCCAAAGGTTCGCTGATGATCTCGTCGATAACCCCCAGCCGCAGCAGGTCCTTGCTGGTGAATTTGAGGGCCCGGGCAGCCTTGTCGGCAAACTTCCGGTCCTTCCACAGGATCCCTGCGCATCCTTCAGGGCTGATGACCGAGTAGTAGGTATGCTGCAACATGGCAATATGGTCGCCGATACCGATCCCCAGCGCCCCGCCCGACCCCCCTTCTCCGATAATCACACAGACGATCGGAGCGGCGACGCGCGACATCTCGCGCAGGTTCAGGGCGATCTGGTACGCCTGTCCGCGCTCTTCGGCGCCCACTCCCGGATAGGCCCCGGGAGTGTCGATGAAACAGACGACGGGCAAACCGTACTTGGCCGCCATCTGCATGCGATTGAGCGCCTTGCGGTAGCCTTCGGGATGCGGCGAAGCATTCAGGGTCGCCGTCCGCTCCTTCGGCGTCCGCCCCTTCTGTTGACCGATGAACATCACCTTGCGATCGTCGAGCTTGGCAAAGCCGGTGAGAATCGCAGGGTCGTCTCCGAAGGCCCGGTCGCCGTGCAGGTCGACGAACTCGTCAAACACCAGTTCGAGGTAGTCGCTTGAGTGCGGACGATCGGGGTGCCGCGCGACCTGCACGATCTCCCATGGATCGAGCTTCTCGAATACCTCGCGCTTCAGGCGCGCCAATTCGACGCGCGTGCGGCGGGTGGCATCGCGGGTTTCCATGTCGGGATCAGCCAGCGCTTCGAGCTCGGCCAGCTTCGCCTCGAGTTCATAAATGGGACGCTCGAACGGCAGTCGGTAGGCAGGGGGCATGGGTCCTCAGCTCACCGGCGGTAATTCGTCAAAACCGGCCAGGTCTTCGATCTTGAACCCTTCGCCTGGTTTGGGAGGCGGTGCCGCCGGGCGGGTTTTCTTTGCGACCGGCTGGGGAGGCGTCGTGCCGGCCGGCCGGTCAGGGGTCGGCTGCAGAGCGCGGACTGGCGGCGAAACGGGCACGGCAGCCATGGCCGTTGGCGGCGGAATCGGAACAGGAGGTTTCGGGGGGGCGACGGGAGCCGCCGCGACCGGCGGAGTGGGCACGGCCCCCGGAACAGCCGCGAACGGCTGCTGTGGATACGGCTGCCCGGGCATGACCTGGGGCGGCTGCATCCAGGGGCCGGCGGGCATCCCGCCCGGTGCAGGGCCGGGAGGCATTTGCGCTACCCACGGGACCGGCCCTTGCGGCATCGGCATCATCGGATAAGGAGCCATCGGCATCTGTCCGGGATACATGCCGGGCATGGGCATCATCGGGGGCGGCAGTTGCCCGGGCGGCGGGACCGCGCCGGGGCGAGCCCCCTGCCCCGGCCCCTGGGAACCGGCCGCCGCGGCGGGCGTGACCGCGGGCGGTTTTTTCTTCTTTGCCGGAGCCGGCGCGGCGACCCCGAATTTGCTCCGCAATGCGTCGGTGCGGCTGTCGAGCCGTTCTCCCAGAACCTGCTTCAGCTCCTGCTCGGCCTTTTCCTTTTCGGTCAGTTCGACCTTTTCGGTCACTTCCTCCTTGAAGAGCGGCACGTTGCGGAACTCGGCCATGAACTCGGCGATTTTTTTCTGCCGTTGATCAGGTTTCTTGGCCAGCATCCGCTGGACGATGAGGTCCATTTCGGGAGTCACGTTCGGGTTGAATTCGGACGGCGCCGGCGGCGCCTCGCCCAGGTGCCGCAGCAGGAGGTCTTTGGGGGTTGAGCCTTTGAAGGGAGTCTGGCCGGTGAGCAGTTCGAAGAGAGTCACGCCGAAGTTGTAGATATCGGTCTGCGGCGTGAGGGGCTTTCCCAGAATCTGCTCGGGGGCCATGTAGGTCCGCGTCCCCTTCACCGTCGCCTGCTTGCGGTGCAGCATCTTCGACAGGCCGCTGGCGGCGCGGCAGGCGAGCGAAAAGTCGATGACCCGCACTTCCGACGACTTGTTCATCAGGATGTTGTCGGGTTTGATGTCCCGGTGCACCCAGCCCCGCTCATGGATGTGCTCGAGCGCCATGGAAACCAGCTCCACCAGGCGCTTCAGCCGGATATGGACGCCGCGGATGTCGTTGTAGAGCTGCGTCTTCAGATTGGGCGCGTTGAACAGCTCCATGGTGAAGTACGCCAGCTTCTTGTTGGCGACGATCTCCAGATACTTCGGGATGTTCGGATGATCGAACGATGAGGCCGCCTTGAATTCGTTCTTAAGCCCGCTGATCGATTCCGGATCGGCGAGCTTCTCGGGAAGCAGCAGCTTCATGGCGACGCGGCGGGTCGTCTCGGAATCGACGACCTCCCAGATCTGCGTCGCCTGCCCCGAGGCAATGCAGTTGACAAGCGTGAATTTGCCGATCGTATGATTGTCGCTCGACACGTAACCCAGCTCCTCTCGCAGCTTCGTTTCAGAACCCCGTCGTCGGTTTCTTTCCCGACTGTGGCAACTTGCCCGCGCCCGGATGATTGGTCGAAGAAGGTTTGCTGCTCCCGTCGGCGGCCGAGCTCGGCTTCGCCGCGAGCGCCCGCAATGGCGTACCGTCGGCCAGTTCGCGCGACGAACCGACGATGACTTCATCCCCTTCGTTGAACCGGCCCGAGACAAACACGCTCTCGGTCCCCACCTTGGCGAGGATTCTGACAGCCAGATCGCGAATCACGTTGTCGCGCAGCACTTTCACCTTGCGGCCCCCGTCGGGAACGTTCGAGATGCACCCCGCCGGAACCAGCGCCACGGGGGCCAGCGGGATGAGGTCGGAATAGACGGTCTGCCCGGCGAAGAATTTTCCCGCCGAATTGTCGATGCTCACCACGGCTGAAGCCGGCGAAACGGTCAGCTCGCGCAGGGCGTCGAAGCGCGCCGGCAAAGCCGTCACCGATTCCACGCGGGCCTTCACCTGCGACTCCTCGACCTTGATGTCGATGCTGGACCCGACGGCCGCCGAGCCGCGCTCGATGGGAACTTCCGCCTGCAGCCGCGACGAATCGATAAGCGTCGCCAGCTTTTCGCCCGCCCTCACGAACTGCCCCTCCGCCACGTACACTCGCTCGATCTCCCCGTTGAAGCTACCCCGCACCACAAGCTGCTCGGCTTCGAGATGCGCGAGGTCGAACTCGGCCTGGGCCGCTTCCAGTCGGGCGTCGGCGAGCGCCGTCAGGTCGGCGTCGTTCTTTGCCTGGGCCAGCTTTTTTTCGACCTGCGCGGCCTGCACGTTGGCGCGAGCCCGCTTGACCACCAGCGCCGCCCGCGCGTCGTCGAGCCGCACCGCTTCGCCCTGAGCCTTCAGCTTCTGCCCCGGCTTGACCGAAATCGTACGGACGTAGCCGTCGACGGGAGCCGTCAGGTCGAGGTTGCGTACCGCGTCCAGGTGCATCGACGCCTTGTACGTCCGCGGGTCCGTCAGCTTCAGCACTTCGCGCTTGATGACTACCTCCTGCTCGGTCGCGTCTCGCTTCTCCTCGTCCTCCTGAAAGGCGCCCCCGATCGCCGGCAGTGCGGCCAGGAGGCCCGCCACGAGCAGCAGTCCACCGAAACGCCGGCGGTTTCCCGCAATTTCTGCAATTTCGATCGGCATAATCAGATCCCGGCCCTCAACGCGAC
>JBLMWR010000897.1:0-3852 GCA_050257335.1 Deltaproteobacteria bacterium
GCCAGACCGGGGAGACCCGGATTGCGGCGCCGCTGCAAGCTGGGCACAGGCCACGGCGGTTCCGGCCACGGCCGGCAAGAGCAGGGCCAGCAGGCCCGCTTTCGGCAGGCGCACGACGGGCTGCGGTTCGACCCCCAGGACCCGCGCAATGCGCCGCCGCAGATCCGACGGCCGGTGCCCGTCGGCAGCCAGGGCGCCAGCGGGTCGCACGACACGCGTGGGACGCAATCGCAGCTCGGCGACGCGCACCAGCGCTCCGGCGTATTCCAGCGGGTCGCCCCCGCCAGCCAGCACCAGATCGTCGCAGCAATCTTCGCGGTCGGCATGGACGCAGCGGCTGAGGTACCAGACCGCCGGGTGGAAAAACAACACGGCTTCGATGAAGCGCTGCAACAGCAGGAACAGATGGTCGTAGCGGCGGATATGAGCCAGCTCATGCATCAGGACGCCGGCCAGTTGTCCGGGGTCCAGGCCGGTGATCATCGTCGCCGGGATCAGGATCGCCGGCCGCAGCGCGCCCACGACAACCGGGACTGCCGTCCGTTCACAGATGCGCAAGAGCGGGACGGCGCGCAATCCCAGTCGCCGCGACTGCTCGGCAAGCAGATCAATCAGGGCGACGTCACGGACGGGCGTACCCGCCAACCGCAGCCGCTCGCCTCCCCCCAGGGCCGCCAGCAGCCTCAGCAGCATGCACATCGCGCCCGACAGATAGCACAGCGTGACGACCCGCAGGGCCAGTTCGTGCCAGTTGAAGCGATTTGCCGGAGGCGGTGCGGCTGCCGTCGTCTGTGGAGGGGAAAAGATCCCGTCGGCAGCCGTCTCGGTCGCGGCAGGGAGGGAGGCCCCGATGCCGAGAGCGACAGGTTCGGACAACGTCGCTGGTTCACAGAGGGCCGGCAGATCGACGGCGGTGACGACAGGCGAAGACTGGCGATCAACCGGCGATAGCGAGCGCACCCGCATGCCCCAAAACGGCGCAAGGAGCAGAATTCCCAGAAGCGCGCCGAAGTGGATCCAGTATTTCACCGCCGGCGCACGGGGCGACGCCTGACGGGCGACAAGCGCAGCGGCCCCCGCCAGCAGCGTGCCCGACCAGGTGACGTGGAAGAGAACCAGGGCAAGCTGGCGGCAGAATTCGGCATCGAGCGACAAGAGGCGGCTCATTGTTTCTTCTCCCTGGCGATGCGCTGGATCATCCGCCGCATCGCCGCCAGTTCTTCGTCGTCCACGTCCGATGTTTCAAGCAGGCGCAGCATCAGGGCCCGGGCCGACCCGTCAAAGACGCGGTCCACGAGGTCCGACAGCATCTGGCCGCTGACGCGCCGCTCGGCGACGAGGGGTTCGAAGTAGAAAGCCCGTCCCCGGCGGGTGCGTTTGAGGAGGCG
This sequence comes from Deltaproteobacteria bacterium, assembly GCA_050257335.1. Lineage (GTDB taxonomy): Bacteria > Planctomycetota > Planctomycetia > Planctomycetales > Planctomycetaceae > JACQFH01. Next base: position 1,389 of record JBLMWR010000897.1, read on the forward strand.
CTTGCGGACCATGATGTTCATGATGGTGATGACGGAGCTGTAGGTGAGCTCGCGGCCGTTCGCCGCCAGCTCGGTGCGCACCTCTTCGACCGTCCGGGGCGCCTGGCGCCAGAGGACCTTAAGGATGACAAGCTCGAGTTCCGTGGGATGTGGCGAAGCGGGCCGGGCCATGCAGTCTCTCTCCGGTCGTTATTTAATAAATTAAAATATCGCCGCAGCCGCCGGGTTGTCAAGAGAAATATTTAATGAATTAAAAACTTGCGCCGGGGCGGAGCGGTGTTCGAATGCGCGTCGCCCTTTCCAACCTCTGCCGAACCGCATGGTGCCACCGTTCGTCCTATTATTCACTCGGACTGGCTTGTCGATTCAGGTTCGATTAAACTTCCGTTGATGCGTTTTTGCCGTCCAATGGCCTCCGCCTCAAAAGGAGTGGCACATGATTCGAGTCGTTTCATATGCGTCCGCGGTGCTGTTCGTTTCCAGCGTCCTCTTCGCCGCCGATCCGCCTGCGCCACCGGCGGCCAAGAAAGTCGACGTCGGCACTCAGGCCCCGGAGTTCAAGATCAAGGATGCGGCCGGCAAGGAAATCAATCTGGCCGATCTGACAGCAAAGGGGCCGGTTCTCGTGCGCCTCACCTGCGGCTGCTCGGGATGCGATAAGGAACTGGCGTATTTCCAGGCCCTGCATGATGCCTACAAGGACGTGGGGCTCACTTCGCTGGCGGTCTTCCGCGAACCGGACGCGAAGGTGGAAACGTACGTCAAGGAAAAGAAATTGAACATGCTCTACGCCGTCGATCCGAAGGGTGAGGCGTGGAAGACATTCGAGACCAAGACGATGCCCACGAATTTCCTGATCGACAAGGGAGGCAAGATCGTCTCCGTCGCCGCGGGCTGCGACCCGAGCGGGCTGCTCGCGAAAAAGCTGTCGGAGAAAGTCGCCAGGACCGTCAACAAGGAAGCCGTTGACGTGCAGAAGAAGGTTGCAGACGCAGCGAAGGAGAAGAAGTAGGCGTTTCGTCAGGACCATGCGCATGAGTGATGCAGGCCGGGCTTTGCCTGGCCTGCTTCATTCCCGCGGTTCCTCACGGCAAGGTTTCACGCCGTTCGGGATTTCCTGTGGCCTTATCGCCTTCCATTCGACGTCGAAGGACCCGCGATAGCCGAAGACCGGGCCGCAGGTCCGGTTGCGGACGTCCACCTCGATCCGGAAGCTGCCGAGCGATTCGTCGAACCACTCGCAGACGTCGGCGATGCCCGAAAAACAGAGCGGAAAGCAAAACGCGAGCAGCCCTTCATAGAAGCGCTGCGCGCCCGACCGGATCCGCAACCCCCCGCGCGGATCGACCGACAGATCGAGGTCCACCGCCAGGTGCTGGTGCGTCCCCAGGTAGTCGATAATGCAGCCGCGGCGTCGGCTGCGAATCATGTAGGCGTCAAACCGGCGGGGGCGCTTCATCTGAAATGTGCGGATCCACGTCACGGTCTCGCGGCCGAATCGGTCACGATAGGCGTAGTTCTCAACCGTGAACGGAACGCGCCGGGCGCGCTCGGGAAACATGATCCGGCGGAATGTCCCCAGGCGCAAGAACGGCAGCGTATACCACGGGCCGTGCCAGATCTCGTCCATGATCCCCCGGCCGATCGAAGCCACGCCGTCGGCGCTGCTGAATCCGAACCGCCGCTGGATCATCGGATGCAGCCGCGCGAAGTCGGAACCCATCACCTGTTGATAGATCGAACTCACGGTCCCTCCACGCGGCGACAAAACCGGCAGCGACGGGCCGAGGGGAGATTGCGCTCCGCCAGCAGGCCGACGGCCGCCAGCGCCGCCATCAAGGTGTTGAGCGATACGGGATTGAACGCAGCCGCCAGGAATCGCGGCGACGCGACTGCGACGGCCAGCGTCGCCAGAGTCGCGAGCACGATCGTCGCCACGAAATGCCGGCTCGTGCGCCGTGCCGCCAGCAGGCTCAGGCCGAACGCGATTTCGCAGCTGCCGAGCGCCCACAGCGCCAGCCGTGCGGCGTCACCCGTCCATCCGCCGTCGGCGAACATCGCCAGCTCGTCGGCGTGTTGCCACAGCAGTTTCGGCACAATCCCCTGATAAAGCCACACGAAGGCCAGCCCCAGGCGGGCCGTTGCGTGGATGAGCGCCAACCGCAGGCTTTCGGCCGGCTCGATGCGGCACTCGATCCACAGCCGCAGGCGGTCGAAACTCCAGGCGGTCGCCCAGGTGATCAGCGGCCGGAAGATCAGAACATCGATGACGCGGCCCAGACGACCGAAGCGGACCCGATAATCGTAGGCGGTGAGGAAGCGTACGCCGTTTTCCACGGGAAGATATTGCCAGTAACCCGCTCCCTCGCAGATGAGCGACTTCCGATCGTCCGACCAGAATTTAAGGGCCGAAGTCCGCGGACCATCTGGACTCTCCTGGGTGCCGACTGTTTCTCCCTCGCCG
>JBLMWR010000898.1:0-8066 GCA_050257335.1 Deltaproteobacteria bacterium
GAACGCGAGCCTCTCGCCATTGACCGTCCCGTTGAACCCGGAATATCCGACGATGCCGTAGATCCAGTTGTCGAGGCCGTAGTGCAGATTACTCGGCCCGGCGTGAGTGTCGCGGGTGGACCAGCCGGTAAACAGGACGGTGCGTTCATCGGCCACGTCGTCTCCGTCGATGTCTTTCAGGAACAGCGTGTCGGGGGCCTGGTTGACGATTACGCCCCCGCGGGCGAACGTCAGGCTCGTGGGAATGCTGAGCTTCTCGGCGAACACAGTGTACTTATCTGCCCGGCCGTCACCGTCGGTGTCCTCGCAGATGCGGATGCGGTCGCGCCCCTTGCCGGGGAGCTGCAATTCGTTCGGATAATCGACCGTCTCGGCGATCCACAGCCTGCCGCGTTCGTCCCAGGCGAGGCAGATGGGCTTGCCGATCTCGGGCTCGGCCGCAAAGAGCCGGGGTTCGAAGCCGACTGGAGTCACGAAGTGTTTGGCCGACTCGGCGGGGTCGAGCGGAACCTGCATCTTCTTGATCGGTTCGCCGATCGTCCCCCACCGCCGGCTGGGAGGATAGTACGGGATGTTGGCCTCGACGTATTCGAAGGGCTTGACGTCATTGCGTTTCGGGGTCATGCGGGGTCGGTCGGCAAAGGCGGGGACGATACCGGGGTCCTGCCCCGCCGCCCAGCGAATCCCGCGCTCGACGAGATTCTGGAAACCGGGATTGCTCCACGTCCGCTGATCGTGCCCCCAGGCAGTGTAAAAGACGCGGCCTTTGCCGTGCGTGCGGACCCATGTCCACGGTTCCTCGCGATCGCCTTCCGTGCGGTATTCGAGGACGACGCGGTCGGCTTCGTTGTGTTTATGATGGACGTACGTTTCATCCCAGCTTTCGAAACCGCTGAAACCCTTCATGATGGGATCATCGGGGCGCGCGATCTGCGTGCGAAATACCCCCGTCCCGTGACGCTGAAACTGCGCTCCGACCAGCGCGATGTATTTCTGCGAATTGAGGAAACAGTACGAAGCGCAATGGAGCGGCACAAAACCCTTTCCGGAGGCGACATAATCGAGCAGCGCCTGCTCCTGTTCGGGGGTAATCGATTCGGTGTTGGCGTAGATCACCAGCGCGTTGTATCCGGACAACGTCTTCGCGTTCAGGTCGCCGACCCGGTCGGTGTAGACCAGCTCGATGCCGCGCTTCGCCAGCACCGGTTGCAATTGGCCGAATCGCTGTCGCGGCTGGTGATGGCCGCTGTCTCCCAGGAACAGCACCTTGAGCTTCGGCGGTTCTGCGGCGAAGCTTCCCGCGGTCCCCAGGCAGGCTGCGAGGACGAGCAATTGCCGAAGGAATCGCTGACGGAGGCGTGTCGCGTTTCGCATGGTGGAACTCCGATCGACGGATGGCGCAGCCGATCCCAGAATCGGCGCAGCGCAGCCGGCAGTGAACCAGGGGGCTCACGCCCCCCCGCTCGCCGCGTTGTTGTGTTACGAAAGTGTAAATTCGGGGAGGCGGACGATCTCGCCCCCCTTGAGGGCTGACTGGTGGGCGCAGATACCGACGCACGTCCAGTTGGCCGATTGCACGGCATTCGGATACGGATCGCGGCCTTCGACCAGGGCCGATACGAACTCGTGCGCCAGATGCGGATGAGAACCGCCGTGCCCGCCTCCCTGCGTAAACGACAGGTGCGTGTTCTCAGCCATGTCGTAGACGCCTTTGGTGGTAAACATGCGGATTCCTTCCGGCAGCCGATGCGCATAGTCGGGAACCTTGACGCGCTTCGGGATTTGATGCTCGGGTTTCTTGGCCGTGTGCAGCACCGGGTCTTCCCCTTCGACGAGTTGCCATTCGAAGGCCTGCTTCGTGCCGTACACGTCAAAGCTTTCGCGATACTGCCGGGCCGTGTCGAAGAGCGACCGGTAGATGCGGGCCGTCAGATCCGAGTTGCGGAACTTGATGTGGCACGTTTCGACGGCGAAGGGGGAGTTGTACTTGCTGATCAGTTCTTCGCGGATCGTCCCCGAGCCGAAGCACGAGACGTATTCGGCTTGGCCGTTTGTGAGAGCCAGGCAGGGGCCAACGCAATGCGTGGCGTAGTGCATCGGGGGAAGCCCCGGCCAGTAGTTGGGCCAGCCGTCCATGTCCTGCTGGTGGCTCGCCTGCAGGAACTGCACTTTTCCGAGCTCCCCCTTGTCGTACATTTCCTTCACGAAGAGGTACTCGCGAGCGTAAACGACCGTCTCGGCCATCATGTATTTGAGCCCCGTCTTCTTCACCAGCTCGACGATCTGCCGGCACTCTTCGATCGTGGTTGCCATGGGGACCGTGCACAGGACGTGCTTGCCGGCCTTGAGCGCGGCGATTGACATGGGGGCATGATCGGGAATCGGCGAATTGATGTGGACGAAATCGACGTTGGGATCGGCCAGCACGTCATCGTATTTTGTGTACCGCTTTTCGACTCTGAATGCGTCGCCGATCTGTTTCAGCTTTTCGGGATTGCGCTGGCAAATTGCGTACATGCTGGCGTTCGGGTGCCGCTGGAAAATCGGAATGAATTCTGCCCCGAACCCGAGACCGATGATGGCCACGTTGACTTTGCTCTTGCCCATGAAAGAAACTCCCAAGTGTGTGTCAGCCGAGTGCGGTGCGATCTCAGGTGAGCGGGAAATGACGAAATCCCAAGGACGATTTTCGTCAGGCCGGGAACGAAGGCTGAAAACCGTGCGCACGAATGGTGCTTTGAGTGCAAATTGCAATTGTTACTATGGACCGGGGAGCCCGAAATTTCAATGCCGGCAGGTATACAGCCGGGGGCCTGCCGGCACATCTCTGAGGCAGGTCCCGTGAGAATGCCCCGGCCGTTTCCGACCCGCCGGACTGGCGGATGGAATTCGGTCCCGGTTCGACCGTCATCGCCGACCACAGTGTATACCTGTCCAAGGCCGAATTGCCGGCGGCGATCGAAGCCGGCCACGCGCGCGTCACCGAACTGGCCGCCAGCGCCAGTGCCGATCGGCTCAACAGCCCCCAGCTCGGCCCGTTCCTGCGAGAGGAACTCCCAACGATCGGCGACAACCTGGCACACTTGATGGCCATGCACCCCTGTCCGCATCTCGGCCAACTCTCCGCCGGGCGCCCGATGATGGGCTTGCCGGGGGTGCTGAAGATCTGACAGCATGCACCTGGCCAGGCGGCTCACCCGGATTCCTCTGACGGCCGCGAGCATCCGCGTCATTTGTGGACCTTCTTTCCTGGCCCGTCAACCGCCAAACGCCCGCACCGTGGCTTCAGCCATCGTGGGGAGATCGAAGCGCTGGTGAACGGCCGCGTGGCCGCGTGTGGCCAGCTCAAGGCGCTGGTGGGGATTCGTAATCAATTCGGCGAGACCCCGCGCCAGGTCGGCGGGATCGCCGGGATTGACCAGCAGGCCGCCGTCGGTGGCTTCGAGCAGTTCCGGAAAGGCGCCGTGACGGGGTTGGACGACCGGAACGCCATTGGCGAGTGATTCGAGAACGTACAACCCCTTGGGTTCGCGGTAGACGGTCGGAACAGACAGCACGTCCAGCGATTTGAGGAACGCAACTTTGCCCTCGTGGTCGGGCGGGCTGCCGGCGTAGCGGAAGGCGTCTCCCAGATCGGCCGCGGCGCGCGACAGGTTCTCAAAATACGCTCTGTCCCGCGCACCGAGATAGCCGGCCGCCACGAGTCGCGTGCGGGGATGGTCCCTGTGAAAAATGCGAAAGGCCTCCACAAGCTGGTCCAACCCTTTTTCGGGACAGATCCGCGCGAAATAGCCGATTGTGAAGGGATCGCCGGCAGTCGGTTTGGGGAGTCCATCGTGTCCCGTGAGGTCGATCCCCAGCGGCACGACGTGCATTTTCTCAATCGACAATTGGAGAAAGCCCGCCATGAAGTCGCGGTAGTACGAGCTGTGAACGAGAAAGCCGTCGAAGAGCTGGGCGTGGCCGCGCAACAACTGCAGCGCCTGCTGCCTCCAGGGCTTAACGAGACCGTCGAGAAAGATGTCGTCTCCCTGCAGAAGGCAGAAAATTCGGCCGGCGAAGACCTGCCTCAGTCGCGGCAGGACGCCGGCCAACAGTGCGTTGCTGAAACAGATGACGTCAGGTTTAAGCTCACTGCCGAGATACCGGACCAGCTCGCCGATCTCGCGGGTTTCGGGACCGTGATCGCCTTCGAGCAGGGCCACGGTCAACCGGCCGAGCTTTGAGGCATCGGAGCCGACTGCAAAGCGACTCAAGAAACGGATAACGGCCGGCGCATCGAGCCAGCGGACGGCCGCGCGGGGGAGACGACGCCACAGCGGGACGATGGCGTCGAGATAGACGTTGATCCCTCCCAGAAAGACTTTGTGCTGGCTGACGTCGCGCTCGTCGACGCGAATCGGAGTGTACGTTGGAATCAGGCTGACGTCGTGGCCCGCAGCCATCAGCGCCCGGGCCAGCGTGTTGTCGTGCATGCACGAACCGCAGAACATGCCTGCGCCGCCGGCGGTGATCAGGGCGATGTGCATCGACGTGGATTCTCGACCTGCGAATTCGGATTTCGGATTTTAAATCGACAAACAACTGCTCTGTTTAACGAGGCGCAGCCGAGTCTGCTTTTCGCGACCGACGTTGCTGTACAGCACAACCACGCAACGGCAATCATTTCGCGATTCGTGTTTTGCATTGCAACGCTTCACGAAATCGCCGGAAACGTCTTGCCTTCGAGCTGTTCGATCCGGGTGCGGACGGCCGCGGGCACAGGCACGGACTTCTGGGCGGCGTAGTCGAAAGCGACGAGGGTCGAATCTCCCTCGGCTGCGACCACGCGCCAGAACGCGCTGACGATGCGATGTTCCATGGTCAGGCTGCTGCGGCCGACGCGGATGATGCGGGCGCCGACGTGCACCGTGTCGGGGTATTTCAATTGCCGGCGGTAATTGCAGGAGATCGCCGCCAGGATGGGGGCGATTTTTTTTCCGTCCCCCGACTCCGAAAGCTCGATCCGTCCGCCGTAGGCAATGCGGGCCGATTCGAACCAGCGGAAGTACGCCGTATTATTGACATGCCCAAAGGCGTCCTGGTCGCCCCACTGAACGGGGAGCGCGACCCAGACCGGGAAGCCTTCCCGCAGCTTTTCGATTTCGGAATCCATCAGTCGTCGCCTCCGAGATTGAGCAGCCCGGCTGCTCCGCAGCAGCCGGGCTGCTTTTGAGGGTGAAATGCGAGAGGAGGGACTCGAACCCTCAACCCTTGCGGGACCAGATCCTAAATCTGGCGCGTATGCCAGTTCCGCCACTCTCGCGACAGGATGACGCCAATTGTCGCCCTTTCGGAAGAATTCCTATTCTAGCGACATCATCAGAGGGCGGCACCCGCGAAATCGCAAGCGTAAAGCTGGACGAAAGTAACGTCAATTGACGAATCGTTGATCCGATGGACAGGCGATAAACGCGATCGACCCCCGTTGATTTCGGAATTGTCGGGGCATATTATTCACTGCGTAAGCAGCCGGACGCTGGACGATCGTGGTACCTGCCCCACCACGGCCGTTCTCCCGGCTGTTTGCGTTTTGGCCGCAAAGTCGTCCTCTGGGAGTGCGCCGGGGTGAGAGCGGGTGCTGAAGTCCCGCCTTCAGGCGGTCTCGCCAGACGTGCACCGGCTGAAGCCGGAACTCCAACTGTCGGGATTGACTCAAATTGCAAATCCGGCGATGATTCCCCGCGCGGGTCGAAGTGCCTGACGGATCACCACATACATTCAGGAAGGCCATGCCATGCAAGGGACTGCACGGGCCAGATCCAGTCATCTCGTCGAAGTCGTCCAGAATCTCGGTACTCCCCGGGTGCTGGTCCTCGGCGACGCGATTCTCGACCGCTATATCTGGGGAGATGCCGAACGGGTGAGTCAGGAGGCCCCGGTCATTCTGCTGCGGGCCGACCATGACGAGGTTCGCCTCGGGGGGGCGGCTAACGTGGCCAACATGGTCCGCGGACTGGGGGCGGAGGTGACTCTGGCCACGGTCGTGGGCGGCGACGCCGACGGATCCACCCTGACACGCGAGCTGGAGCAGGCCGGAATCCGCTGTGGAGCCGTCGTTCAGGACGACGGTCGGCCGACGACGCTCAAAGAACGATTCATCGGCAAAGCCCAGAACCGACACCCGCACCAGATGTTGCGGGTCGATCGCGAGACCCGGGCGCCGCTGGAAGCCTCGGTCGCCGAAGCCCTCCTCGAGCGGATCGTCACTGCGATTCCGGACCATCAGGCGGTGCTGATTTCGGATTACGGCAAAGGGGTGTGCACGCCAGAAATCGTGGCGAAGATCATCGACGCGGCACGGGATGTCCATGTTCCAGTGATCGTCGACCCGCGGCCGGGGAACGACTACTCGCTGTACCGCGGCGCAACGGCGATCACCCCCAACCGTCTCGAAACAGGGCTGGCGACGGGGTGGGAAATTCGCACCGGAGACGATGCTCTCGACGCCGGGCGCATGCTGTGCCGAGAACTCCAGCTCGACCACGCCTACATTACGCTCGACAGCGACGGAATCGCCCTGGTGATGGCCGACGGGATGGAACGTCTGCTGCCGACGCGAAAGCGGCAGGTGTACGATATCACCGGAGCCGGCGATATGGTACTGGCGGCGATCGGGGTGGGACTGGCCGCGGGGGTATCTCCGGTCGAGATTGGCCGGCTGGCGAACGTCGCCGGCGGGCTGGAAGTCGAACGGGTTGGCGTCGTCCCCATCACGCGCGAAGAGATCCTGGCCGACGTTCTGGCCACATCGCGCACGGCGACCGACAAGGCGTGCCCCCTGGATGAACTCGAGAAACAGGTCGCGGCGCGGCGGAAGCTCGGCCAGCGGATCGTGTTGACCAACGGCTGCTTCGACATTCTGCATGCCGGGCACGTCGCCTGTCTGCAGCAGGCGGCGGAAGAAGGGGAGTGCCTGATCGTGGCGATCAACAGTGATGACAGCGTCCGCCGCCTGAACAAGGGGCCGGAACGCCCCATCTTCAGTCAGCAGCACCGTGCCGCCGTGCTGGCGGCCCTCGAGGCCGTCGACTACGTCGTTGTCTTCCATGAAGCCACCCCGCACGCGCTTCTCGAGCGGCTGAAACCGGACCTGCTGGTCAAAGGCGGCACGTACCGCGACCACGAGATCGTGGGGCGGGAGCTGGTCGAAAGCTACGGCGGGCGCGTGAAGGCGCTCGGCGAGATTCCCGGAATCTCCACCACGTCCATTGTCGACCGACTGCGCGAATCGCACGATGAAATGCCGGCGCCCCATTTTCCAATGACGATTCCCATTGCCGATGCGACGCGCAACGGAATGACGGCGGCCGAAACCCTCGCCGTCCTGCGCTTGAGTCGGCGAAGCGTGCAGCGGGAAGCGGGATGAAGATAGCGATTTTCTGCCCGAACTGGGTGGGCGACATGGTGATGGCGACTCCGGCGCTGCGCGCGGTTCGCCGGCATTTCGCAAGGGCCGAGATCGTCGCCGTGGTCCGGCCGTACGTCGCCGATGTTCTGGACGGGCTGGACCTGGTCGATCGGCGCTTGCTGCACGACCCGCGGAAGAGCTCCCGATCTCGGGAAACTGGCACGCCGCCATCGCGAGGCTGGGAATTTGCGCGCCGGCTCCGCGCCGAGCGGTTCGATGTGGCGCTCGTCCTGCCCAACTCGTTTCGCAGCGCTTTCTGGGCCTGGATGTCGGGGGCGCGGCGCCGCGTCGGTTTTGAACGGAATGGCCGAAGGTGGTTGCTGACTGATCCTGTGGCGCCCCGGCCACGCACCACTCCTCATCCCGTAATCGACGAATACTTGCGGCTCGCAAAGCGTCTCGGGTGCCGTCACCTGTCGCGAAGAATGGAACTGGCCGCAAGCGACGCCGACGACCGGCAATTGCGGGCGTTCTGGCAACAGCAGCCCGCGGGAGAGTTCTCCGAACGGGGCCTCGTCTGCCTCAATCCGGGGGGGGCCTTCGGCGCCGCCAAGCACTGGCCCGTCACCTCGTATGCTGAACTTGCCCTGCGCCTGGCTCTCGAACTCGATAAACG
>JBLMWR010000899.1:0-2638 GCA_050257335.1 Deltaproteobacteria bacterium
GCCGCGGTGACCGAAGCCAAAGGGTACGGGAGCCTGGTCGGCACGGTGACGTATGAGGGAGCTCCGCCGTCATATCCGCCGCTGGTCGCCAGGGGGGGCGCGGGGCTCAAGCCCGAAGACAAGGCGGTGTGCGCCGCCCAACCTGTCCCCGACGAAACTCTGGTCGTGAACCCCGACAACAAGGGCCTGGCCAATGCCATCATCTTTCTCGAGAAGCGGCCGGGAAGCATCAAGCCCGAGCTGGCCAAGCCTCCCGCCGAGCCGGTTTATTTCGATCAGAAGGGTTGCCGATTTTTTCCGCATGTCCTCGTGGTTCAGGCCGGCCAGCCGCTGCTGGTCGTGAGCGGCGATCCCATCACGCACAACACACACACTTTTCCCAGCCGCAACAAGCCCTTCAACCAGGCAATCGCGCCCGAGGACCGCAAGGGGGTTCCCTGCGATTATTCGAAAGCGGAACCCGGCCCGATCGCGGTTGCGTGTGACCTGCACACGTGGATGAAGGCGTATCATTTTCCGATCGACCACCCCTACGCGGCGGTGACGGACAAGGACGGAAAATTCAAGATCGAGGGGCTGCCGGCGGGAACGCACAGCTTCAACGTCTGGCACGAGCGCGGCCCGGGAGGCAGCCAGTTGCTCGAGCGCAAGCTGCAGATCGCCATCGAGGTCGACAGGGAAACCACGAAAGACCTGGCGTATGGCGCGGCAAAATTCGCCGCCGTGCCCAAAACTCCCCGGCGGGCAATCGCCTACGAGCGGCTGCTGGACGGCGGGGAGATCGTTGTGACGCAAACGGAGGGACAAAAATGAACATCCACCAGACGAACTCTCCCATGGCCATGCCGCCGCATGAAACATCCCGCCGATGCGCCGCAGGCACAAGCGGCTGGGCGCTGGCCGGGCTGGGCGTTGCCGCGGCGACGCTGATCGGCACGTTCTCCGCCGTCGAAAAGGCCCGGGCGAAAGAGCCCGTGCAGGTCTCGCTGCGTCCTGACACGACGGCGGTGCTCGCGGCGGCGGCGGTGGGGGCCGACAGCAAGTCCGGGACCGGAACGCTCAAGGGGGTCGTGACCTTCAAGGGGACGCCTCCCAAGCGGGAACTGGAATTCGCAAAGGGCGACAAGGTGAAGGTCAAAGAGGCCGACCGCGCCATCTGCGCCGGCGAGGATTATTACAAGGACCATCTGATCGTGAGCGACAAGGGGAACGGCGTCGCCAACGTGTTCGTTTACCTGCCTAAAGCACCCGCCGGCTACAAGGCGCCCCCGGTACCGAGCGATCCGGTCGTCTTCGACCAGAAGGGGTGCCGCTTCATCCCGCACGCTCTGGTGGTGCGCTGCAAGCAGAAGATTCTGATCAAGAGCGACGACGACCTGGTGCACAACACGCATACGAACCCGGTCAGAAACACGAAAGGCTTCAATCAGGCGATCAAGCCCAAGGAGCGGGAGGGGGTGGAAACGAGCTACGACAAGCCCGAAAACGTTCCCGTAAAGGTCAATTGCGACCTGCACCCGTGGATGACCGCCTGGCACCTGCCGCTCGATCATCCCTTCATGGCGGTCACCGACGCGGAGGGGAAATTCGAGATCAAGGGGCTGCCTCCCGGAAAATACGAGTTTCGCGTCTGGCACGAAATGCCCGGTTATCTCGAAAAGAAGCTCGCCGTCGAGATCAAGGCGGACAAGGACACCGTAGAGAAGCTGTCGTTTACGGCGGCCCAGTTCAAAGTCGGAAGCTGAGGGGATTGGTCGTGAAAGTTCAATTTGCGTTACCGCTTACGGTTCTGGCGGCAATGGGGCTGTCCGGCTGCGGCCAGCCTCCGGCGGCCTCGTTCGCCGTCAACCACCAGAAGCGCGATCCGCTGATTCCCGAAGCCCGCGCGAAGATCGACGAGACGCTGTCGAAATACTTCGGGTCGCCCAGCCAGCTCGTCGCCTGGAAGAAATTCGACATCGCCTATGGCACGGGGGATGCGAAATTGCCCAAAGACGATCCCCGGCATGACGACGGCTGGCGGCTCATCGAGGGCCGCAATCTGTACATGACGCATTGCGTGCACTGCCACGGCGTCGCGGGAGACGGCGACGGCCCGACGGCCAGGTTCCTGAATCCCCGCCCGCGCGACTACCGGCAGGGGGTCTTCAAGTTCAAATCCACCCGCTACGAGGCCAAACCGTCGCGCACCGATCTGCGGCGCATTCTCGAGCAGGGCATTCCCGGGACGTACATGCCGTCGTTCGTATTGCTCGGCGAAGAAAAGCTGTTTCTGATCATCGACTACGTCCGCTGGCTGAGCATCCGCGGCAGCATGGAAATCCGGATGGCCGAGGAGCTGGCTGCATTGTTCGCGACCGAGCAGGACGTGGCGCAGACGCTCAAGGATGACGAGACGAAAAAGCTCAGGCGGGCAGACGCGGTTGCCGAGGTAATGAAGTCGGTCGAAGAGGAGTTCCCCGGTCTGGTGGAGGACATCTCCTCGACGCTCGCGGAGGACTGGAAGACCGCCGAGCTCCCCGAGACGGTCATCGTGCCGACGGTCAGGCGCACCCCCCCGACAAAGGACTCGCTCGAACGGGGCCGCAACCTGTTTCTCTCGAAGGTCGCGGGGAAGAAGACCGAGTGTCTCGAATGC
>JBLMWR010000900.1:0-3687 GCA_050257335.1 Deltaproteobacteria bacterium
GAAAACGGTATCTCGCAAGTTCCGGGAAGGCTTGCACATACGTGGGGCTCGCGGTGAGTGCTCTGAAGAGAGGTTCGCGACAGTCGGTTGCCGAGCTGAGAACGGCATGGCGAATCCATTCGTTTTCCGGATGTCCGGCGGCGATCGCCGCCAGCTTTCGCAGCGCGTCCGAATTCGCCTGCAACCCGAGCGGCAGTTCGCCCAGCGAGAGTGCAACCTGCAACGACGTACCCGATCCGTCAGAGAGGATGTCCCGCAACGGACGTGATTCCGGCAGGCGCGGTTCGGCGACGCGGAGCACACAGTCGCGGACGCGCTGGTCGGGATCAGCCGCGACTATAAGAAGCAATTCGTCTGAAACGCCCCCCAGGGAATTGAGTAGAGTGACGGCCTGAACGCGGGCCGCGGCAGAATTTGAAATACTGCGAGAGATCCGCGACAGCTCTGCCGTGACCGATTTGTCCTTCCGCTCGAAAAGGAGCCGCGCTGCCGTCTCGCGCTGCCAGGCGTTTGGATGTTCGATGAGCTTCGCCAGGTCGGCCGCGGGCATCGCGCCTATTTTCAGACTGCCCCGCCGGGCCGAGTTGATCGGTTTGTTTCGGGCCACGATTCGGTAGATGCGGCCGCGGTCGCTGCCAAAGTACAGATCGGGGCGATTCTTCAGCTCCGCCGGCACCCATTCGGGATGCTCAATGACGGCCCGGTACATGTCGACGACGTACAGCGCACCGTCAGGGCCGTTCGCCAGATCGACCGGGCGGAACCATTCGTCGGGCGACGCGAGAAACTCGACTCCCTCCTGCGGGTAGTGCGACTTGAACGTCGGGCCGTCGGGCTCGAGGATGTCGCGATGGACAAGATTGCCGGTCGGCTCGCAGACGAAGCTGTTGCCGTAATACGCATCGTGCGGCAGCGCGTCGCCGCGGTAAATCAAAACGCCGCACGCGGCGGTGAATGTGCCGGCGTGGAGGTTGGAGGTCGTCCAGGCGCGACTGATGGGGAAGACTCGCGATTTTTCCGCCGGCGGCGAGACGTCCTGACACACGTCACGCACCGCAAGAAACGGATTGCGCTTGAGATATCGGTCTTCGAGGACAACGTGCCGGCACGGGTTGCGGTTGCTGCAGATGAACCGGTTGCCGAAGTCGTCGAACGTCAGGCCGAACTGGCCGTTTCCGGAGACGGCTTCGCATTCGCCGGTGAGTGGGTCGAACCGAAAGTCCTTTCCGCTGATGGAGACCGGCGCAATTTCGCGCCCCCATTTCTCCTTGTCGGCCACGATGGTCCCGCCCCGCAGGCCGTTGGCGACGTAGATGTGATTGTCGAGGGCGAAGCGCGGGTGATTGGCCCGAAGCTGCGGGTTTTCCTGGACAAAGCCGCGGTACCAGGTCTCGCGTACGTCCGCCCGGTGGTCGCCGTCGGTGTCTTTGAAGTATGCGATTTCGCCGGCCAGCGTGACGATCACCCCGCCGCGCCACGGCTGTACGCCCGTAGCGAAGAGCAGCTTGTCGGCGAAGATGTGGGCCGTCTCGAAGCGGCCGTCGGCGTCGCGGTCTTCGAGGAGCTTGATCCGCGACTTGGGAGGCTCGCCCGGCGCGGGGCCGTTGGGATAATCGCTCATCTCGACGACCCACAGCCGGCCGTCTTCGTCAAAGGCGATCGAGACCGGCGAAACGACTTCCGGTTCCGCCGCCACGATTTCGATCTTGAGGTCCGCCGCCAGCCGAAACGCCTTCAGCGACTCTTCCGGCGACAGCGGACTTTTGACCGGCTGTGCCGGCTCCGCCGCGCGACTGGACGAAATATCACAACAAAGCGTCAGCGCGACAAACAGGTGCGCGACGCAGGCGCATCGGCAATTCACGCGGAACGGCTTCATTGGCGGGCAAATGGCGGAATGCGGAGTTCCTGGTCGATGCGTTGTGGACATGCATTGATTCCACCGGAAGCGACCGGATGTTGCAAGTTACCCGAGGGGCGAATCGGGTGACGAGAAAGTTTCATCCACAGATTACACGGATTTTCGCAGATTAATCCGGCCAGGCCCGTCACCAATCTGGCCAGTCTGCGGATCGAAAAAAAATGAAACCGCGGAATCCGCGGTTCCGGTTCACTCTGGCAGGCACCGCTTTCTCTTCCTTTGCGTCTTTGCGCCTTTGCGCGATTCCCTTCTCCTTGATTTCAACCGAAGATTGCGGAACGCATGGAACAAAAGACATCACGCAACGTCGCAAAGACGCAAAGGATTTCACCTGTCGCCGGTCAACTGACTACCGACAACTGACCACTGACAATTGACTTGACTACTGACCACTGCCAACCCGCGCCAGACACTTGGGGTTATTGTGATCCAGCACCGGCAGATCGCCAACCGGGAAGAGGTGGTTGTACTTCAGGCCGCTGCCGGTGTTGAAGAGGACGGTTTCTTCTTCAGGCTTAAGCCAGCCTGCGGCGAGGAGCTTTTCGGCGGCCTTCCACACCGCTCCCCCTTCGGGGCAGGCGTAGATTCCCTGGTGTCTTGAGAATTCGCGGACTCCCTCCAGCAGCTCGGCGTCGGTGACGGTGACCGCCGTCCCCCCGCTTTCGCGCAAAACCCGGATCATCATGAAATCCCCGACCGCCGCGGGAACGCGCAGCCCCGACGCCACCGTGGCGGCGTTCGGGAACATTTCGGCGTATTCTTTGCCGGCCTGAAAGGCGCGAACGATCGGTGCGCACGTCTCGGCCTGAACGACGACCATCCGCGGCCGCTCGGAACCGATCCAGCCGAGCTTTTGCATCTCGTCGAAGGCTTTCCACATCCCGATCAGCCCCGTGCCGCCGCCGGCCGGATACAGGATGCAATCGGGAAGCGTGAGCCGGCTTGTGCCGTGCACTTCGGCCAGATCGAAGGCCAGCTCGTACCCCATTGTCTTTTTGCCTTCGATGCGGAAGGGCTCTTTGAGAGTCGAGAGGTCGAACCAGCCGAACTCGCTGCAGCCGCGCTTCACCAGCTTGCCGCAATCGCTGATGAGTCCGTTGACGAGAAAGACTTTCGCGCCCCCCACGACCGATTCGATGATGTTGGCCGGCGGCGTGTCCTGGGGCATGAAGAGGAAGCAGTCGAGCCCGGCGCGGGCGGCGTAGTACGTCGCCGCACCGGCGGCGTTGCCCGCAGAGGGGAGGGCGATGGTTTTGACGCCAAGCTGCACCGCCCGGGTGACCGCTGCCGACATCCCCCGCGCCTTGAAGCTGGCGGTCGGGTTGAACGACTCGTCCTTGACGAACAGGTTCGTGAACTTTGAGAACGGCCCTCGGCGCGTGCAGCGCAACAGCGGCGTTGCCCCTTCCCCCAGCGAGACCGCCTGACCCGGGGCGTCCACCGGCAGTACGTCCCAGAATTTCCACATCGAGCGGAGCGGTCGCTGCCGCACGATTTCGGGAGTAAACCGGACAACCAGTGCGTTGAGGTCGTATCCCGCGACCAGCGGCTTGCCGCACGCAGTGCACAGATTTTGCAGGCGATCGGTCGGGAACTGAGTACCGCAGGCGGCGCAGGAGAGGGAGGTATGCATGATGGGAGCCATCTTACAGATGGCGGATATGATCGCCAATGAGCGATCCCATTGGCTGACGCCACTGGCCAAAATATGCCGCCGCTCCGTGGCTGCCCACACAGAACGCGACACAAGGCCACGCTGCAAATCC
>JBLMWR010000901.1:0-3721 GCA_050257335.1 Deltaproteobacteria bacterium
GGACGTTCGAGCGTTCCGGCGCAACGGTCATCAATCCCAATTGCGTGTGGGTCACAGTCCGCGACAAGCTGTGCTGCTCAGAAACGCTCGCAGGAGCGGAATCGTTTCGGTTGCCGCGGAGTTTTGCAGTTGAGAGCGCCGATGACGTCCGGCGGCTGGTCAGAGAACACGCAAACCTCTTTGCAAACGGGTATGTGCTGAAGCCCCGCATCGGCTGGGGCGGCCGCGGCGTGCAGGTGGCCGACTCCGGTGACGAGCCGCGCGCGATCGGCGGCCACTATCTGCTGTCAGAACGCATCCTCACCCCTCGCATTGACGGCCGATTCTGGGAAGCCCGCGTCTTCGTCATGGCCGGCGTCTACCTGGGAGGCCTGCGCCATTCCAGCCATTCCCCGCTGACCAACTACTGGCAGGGCGGCACACCTGGCCCACTGGACGACGAGACAACGGCGCGCCTCGAACAGCCGGCCCTCGAAGCGGTGCGGTTTCTGGATGCCGCCGCCGATATGATCCATCGACTGCCGCAGCCTCCGGACGGCCCGCTGACGGAGGTGATTTACGAGGGGACGGGAATAAGAGCCTGAGGACGCGCCGACCCACGGGACTCTGCCCGCGGGCGCGGGATTGAACTATCCTGTATCGGCGATCCTCTCTTCTCTATCCTCTATCTCAACAGCGCATTCTCGACTCTCAATGACCACCTCTGATCTTCGCCGCCTCGACAACACGCACGTCTGGCATCCCTTCACGCCGATGCTCGAGCAGGCCCGTGAAGAAACCCCCGTCATCGCGGCAGGGGACGGATTTTATCTGATCGATACGGATGGCCGGCGCTACCTCGACGGCATTTCGTCGCTGTGGTGCAATGTGCACGGCCATCGCGTCCCCGAAATCGATCGGGCGATTCGCGAACAGCTCGACCAGATCGCCCACAGCACGCTTCTGGGACTGTCGAACGTTCCCTCGATCCGCCTGGCTGCCGAGCTGGTGCGGCGGGCTCCGAAAGGTCTCAATCATGTTTTCTATTCCGACAACGGATCAACAGCCGTCGAGGCGGCGCTCAAGATCGCATATCAGTACTACCGGCAGCGCCGCAGCGGCATCGAAAATCGGGATCTCTTTCTCTCCTTCTCAGGAGCTTACCACGGCGACACGGTCGGGTCGGTGAGCGTCGGCGGGATTGACCTGTTCCATGCCACCTACGGCAGCCTGCTCTTTAAGACTGTGAAGGTCCCGGCACCGGCGAGTTACCGGCTGCCGCCGGGATTCACGAACGAATCGTATCGCGCACACTGCGAGGCGGAACTCGCGCGGGTCGTTGGCGAACAGGGGGGCCGCATTGCAGGCGTCGTCGTCGAGCCGCTGGTGCAGGGGGCGGCCGGAATTCTCGTGCATCCCGCGGGCTGGCTGCGGCGGATCCGCGAGCTGACGCGGGCCCGCGACATCCTGCTGATCGCCGACGAGGTGGCCACCGGCTTTGGACGGACGGGGACCCTCTTCGCCTGCGAACAGGAAGATGTCCAGCCCGACCTCTTGTGCCTGTCGAAGGGGATCACCGGGGGTTATCTGCCGCTGGCGGCAACGCTGGCGACAGACGCCGTTTACGAGGCCTTTCTCGCCGAGCCCGCGGAAGGAATGACCTTCTTCCACGGGCACACCTACACCGGGAACCCTCTGGCGTGCGCGGCGTCGCTGGCATCGCTGGAATTGTTCGAGAAGAACAACGTGCTGGAGCGCGTCCGCGCCAGCAGCGGACTGCTCGCCCGCCGGCTCTCGGAAATGGGCGATCATCCACAAGTCGGCCAGGTGCGGCAGAAGGGAATCATGGCGGGGATCGAGGTGGTCGCAGACCGGAGCCGCCAGGCCCCCTTTGCCCCCGCGCTCCGCGTCGGACACCGCGTCGCGCTGGCCGCCCGCCGGCGGGGCGCCGTCATTCGCCCGCTGGGGGACGTGATTGTTCTCATGCCCGCCCCCGCGATGCCCGGCGCGCTTGTGGACGAGCTGTGTACGGTGACATTTGCGGCGATCGACGAGGTGCTGGCCGAAGTGAGCGCGTCGCTCCAGCACTGCGCCAGATTTGAATAGAAGCAAAAATGATCGCCGCGGCTGACGCGGATACGCGCAGAACACTTTAGGACGGCCCTTCCGGGCCGTCATCCATTTTGAGTCGGCCCGGAAAGGCCGTCCTGCGATCCCGTCGGGTTCGATCGGTGTTTCATCAGCGGCAACCGCAGGGGCAAAAAAGCATCGGCGGGGCGAAGGGTCGCGACCCTTTCGGGTGCGGCACTCCGGCCCCGCCGATGTTCCTCGTCAGTCGAATTGACGAGATCTATGGTAAACCGCGGCGAGCGGGTTGTACGCCAACATGCCGGGTTATGGTCTCGAGCGAGACCATAACCCGTAAGTCACTTGATCAACTAGTTGCAGGGAGCGGCGCAGGTCGGAGCGGCACACGTCGGAGCGGCGCACGTCGGAGCGCAGCAGGTCGGGGCCGGAGCGCAGCAGCTCGGGGCCGGAGCACAGCAGCTCTTGTGGCACCGGCTCTTGCAGCACTTCGTCCGGTGGCACCGGTTCTTGCAGCAGCTCGACCGGTGGTGGCAGCAGCCCGAATTGTTGCAGCAGCTCGCGGCCGGAGCGCAGCAGCTCGGCGCCGGAGCGCAGCAGCTCACTGGAGCGGCGCAGGTCGGGGCGCAGCAGGTGGGCGCGGGAGCGCAGCAGCTCGACTTGTTGCAGCAGCTTCCGCAGCGGTTGAGATGGAATGCCATGGCGTCTGATGCGCTGACGCAACAGAACAGCACGGCGGCGGCGGTCAATGTCATCCACTTCATTATCGGCATCTCCTGGAATGGTGTTTCTGACTTCGGGGACTGAGGCGAACCCTGGACCAACCCACTGCCAGCTTGTGAGACCCCCCAGATGCACTCCGACGGGCCAACGGTTAGAATCGCAGCGTGGGATTGACACGGATATTTTCGTCTCGTGCCTTTGCCTCGCATGACGCGAAAGCTGGTTCTGTGGCATCCGCCGCACGGA
This sequence comes from Deltaproteobacteria bacterium, assembly GCA_050257335.1. Lineage (GTDB taxonomy): Bacteria > Planctomycetota > Planctomycetia > Planctomycetales > Planctomycetaceae > JACQFH01. The sequence continues at coordinate 3,034 of JBLMWR010000901.1, forward strand.
TTGGAACCGGTTGTTCCGAAAATGCTTGGGGCACGGCGGTCCGGCGCCGCGCCCGGCCGGAACGTTCCGAACAAAGCCTAAAACACAACCTGCGCGCGGGCATGAGTCAAAATCCGCCGGTCCGACAAGGTTTCGAGGATTCTCCGTGGAAAACGCCTGGCCACTGCTGGTCGCCGGCGCAGGAATTGCCAGCCTCCTGCCGGTCCTCCGCCGACTTCGCCGGGGATTTCGCGGCACCGCCCTCGAACCGGCCTGGTGGTGGGCCGCTCTTGTGTGGTTGACCTGGCAAATTGTTCCGATCATGACGGTTGAACCGTCGCCGCTTGCTCGCTGGGAAAACGTGTTATGGTACGTCGCGGCGGTTCTGGCGCTCACCCCGCCGATCGCCGTCCTGGGTGCGCGACGCCCGACATCGCGGGTCTGGGCCTGGTTCGTCCTGGTGCCGCTGGTCCTCGTCTTCTCCTGGCCATTGCTCCCCCTTCTGCGGGGATCGGGGGGGGCGTCCGTCTTCAGCCTCGAAGAGCCGGTCGTCGTCGGCTATGCCCTGGTTCTGGTGATGGGGGCGGGCAACTATCTCGGGCTGCGGTTTTCGCCGTCGGCGCTGCTCTGGATGACGGGGTTGTTCCTGGTTGTGCTTCCCCTGTGCCCCGCAACCGTCGGCTGGGCGCTCGGGGCCCGAACCGGCCGG
>JBLMWR010000902.1:0-7704 GCA_050257335.1 Deltaproteobacteria bacterium
CGGCCGAGCGCCGGCGTTTTCGAAACCGTACATCGCCGGAGTGACGCGCCGGAGTTCCTCGAATTCGGCGTCACTGGAGCAGAAAATTCGCGGGTTTCCCCAGTTCGGTCCGCGGACGACCTCACCCGCGGCGGTCTTTTTGAAGATCCCGCGCTCCAGCGCCCAGGCCAGAAACTCGGGCGTCGGCGTGCGGCCGTGCACTTCGCGCAGCGACTGGTTGTCGTGGGCGCTGGTGTCGAAATACGCCAGCATGCGGTCGTTGTTGAGGTACACGTCCATGTAATAAATCGCCCCCGCCGAGGCCAGAAGCTGTGTGGCCATCTGCTGGCCGTCGAGCGTGATCTGCGAGTGCAGCGTGTAGCAGGGGGCCATTCCCATCGGCAGCCCCAGCAGCTTCCCCATGAAATGATCCTGCAGGTTGGAGATAATCATCTCGAAATTGTCGACGTGCGTCTCGGGGCCGATGAAGCCGGTGACGTTGTTCACCATGAACGGCCGATAGCGGCGGGCAAGGCCGTAGCAGAGGGCCTCGCACGTCGTCATGTCGATGCCGTTGTGCTTGCCGTAGGTGTATTCGCTCCCCTGCCCCGTCTCGAAGTACATGAAATTCTCGGCGACTCCGGCGAGCGGGCCTTTTTCCTTCATCGTCCGCCAGGCGTGATCGAGCAACTCCACCGAGATGTCAAACTCGGTGAGATTGGTATTTTCCGTGCCGGCCAGGCTCTGAAACATGATCTCGACCGGCGCCCCGCGCGCGAGACACGCGAGCTGCGTCTTGACGTGTGCCAGCACGCAAATCTGGGTCGGCGCTCTGGCGGCGGTCCGGACCTTATCAAGATGAGTGAGCATCGCCGAAATGTTCTCGACCGTGTCGATCGCCGGGTTCACCCCGATGAGCGCATCGCCGCCCCCCAGCGAAAAGCCAGAATAGACGAGCAACGTAATGCCGCGCAGATCATCGACTGGATGATTCGGCTGGCAGCGGGACGACAGGGTCCCTTTCAGCCCCAGCGTAGTGCGGGCCTTCGAGACGCGGTTGATCTTGCGTGCCGCCAGGATCAGCTCGTGCACGTCCATGAGCTTGCAGACCGCGGCGGCCATGACGCTGGTCAGGGCAAAGCCCAGCGACGCAATTTCTTCCCCGGGGGCTTCCAGCAGAAAATCCTTGAGCTGACCCACGGTCCAGCCGGCGATTTTCTCGCGGAAGAACGGCAGGTCGATGTCATAGCCGACACGCATCACCGAATCGACGCGCCCCTCGTCATCGGTGAGGGGCCGATCGTAGAGGTGCTGCAGCGTCAGCGACGAGAGAATCGTGCGGGCCGCCTCGCGGACCACCTCGGTCGGCGCGGCCAGCCCCGCCCCGCGATCCCCCGCCTTGCTGAAATCCGCCGCCCCCAGAAGCGACTTCAGCCCGACGAACGAGTAGTCGTGGTCAAAGAGCCGCACCCGATAAATCTCGTCCGCCGGCGGATCAGGAACGGAAATCTGGTCGAGGGGTTTGGGGGAATACATGCATTTGGCCCTAGGGAAGCGGCTGCAACCAGAGATGGCGACTCCACTTTTCTCCTGACGATCTTACCCGCTCCACCGCTTTGATCCAATAATTCCGATGCCCCCCCTTCCAGACCAGGTCCCGCCCGACCACCGCTACGTGCGGCGGTGCCCGCGGGACCTACTTTGCGTCGCTGACGAAAGTCAACCCGCGCCAGTCGACGAGGGCGGCTTGGGTGGCGGGGTCGAGGCGGAGGGTGAAGTCGATCGACTTGCCGACAGCGGTTTTCAGAGGGACGAGCACCCGCAGAGGTTCCGGGGATGGAGTCAGGCCGGGGAGCGCTTCGCGCAGGACGCGGCGGCCATTGATCGAGATTTCAAATTTCGCCTGCGCGGATTGATTCCCCGGTCGGCCGAACTGCAACAGTGCCGTGGGCCGCTTCGGATCGACCGTGATTTGCCGCGAAAATGTGACAGGAGTATCGAGTAGAAGCAACTGCCGAAAGATGGGAGTGCCTGCCTCCCCGTCGTCAAAGCGGTTGACGAGCCGCCAGTTGGGGGTCTCGGCCGGGTCCGGTGTCCAGCTCGCCAACAGGGGCTGCGCGCCGAAACGATGCGGCTCGATCTCGCGGCGCAGCTCGGCAGAGGCCAGCTCCACGACGGGCTCCAGCCAGTTGAAGATGTCGCGAATGTCAAAGGGATCGGCTCCCCGGGGACGTTTCCCTGCATCCGCGTCGGCAATCAGGAGCAGCCGCGCGCCGCCGCGCACGGCGAGCGGGCCACAGTCGATCGCGGGAGCGGTCCCCACCAGAAGCGGGCTTTCGAAAAGAACTCGCTCGCCAAGCTGCACCCGGCCGCGGGCACAGCCGCCGGAGCCCGCCCACGGGTCCAGTCCCAGTTTCGTGCGGAAGCTCCGCGCCGAGGGGGGCAACTCGAATTCCAGCTCGTGATGGGCATGGACGCCGAAGCCCCACGCGAAATCACGGTCGCCGGCGCGCAGCCGATCGCCGCGCACGTTTTCGTCGAACCGCACCGTCCCCCAGGCCTGCGAGAAGATCGCCCGATGCCGGCTGGCGGCCGGTTCGACCGCGCTGAGCGGCACTTCCTCCGGTCCGAAAAAGGTGCGCGTCCGGATCTTGCGATGCGCCACGGCCAGCAGATCCAGCGACCACGCCGGCTGCAGCAGATGAAACCAGCGGTTGGCGTCGTCGCCTCCCAGTGTGCGCGGTCTGAGGCGTTCGAGCGAGACCGTAAGCCGTGTGCCGTCCGCCAGTTCGAGACGCATGAGACGCGAATCGACGCCAGGACTGAGCACGGCGAGTTGCCGGCGCCACGCGTCCCAGGAATTCCAGGGACCGAAATGAAGGATCGAAATGTCTTCGAATGGGAACGACTTCAACCCGGAATCGGTCAGCACCTGCACGCCGTCCGCCCGCCAGCGTGATTCCTGGAATGGCACGTTTCCACCGCCGGCAATTCGCACTGCTTTGGTTGGAGCGTGGACGCCATTTTCCGGCCGGTTCACGATTCTCCGAATCCAGTCGGGGAGGAGGCGGACTTCGGACCGCGAGAAGACCTGCGGCAGGCCGAAGTCGCCAGTGGGCTCGAAGATCAGATGTGCCGGCACGGCGGTGGCCGGGTCGGCATCGACAAACCTCACGACGCGGCCGGCGAGCCGATCGCCGCCGCGAAATTCGACGTACCGGTCGAGCGGCGCGGGACGTGGCAGCGCAGTTTCTTCGAGCGAGCGAAGGGGATTCTTTCCGTCAAAGAGCGGTTTGCCGGCCAGCGAGGGTCGCCCATCCGACCGCCCCCAGTCGAGCACCTCATCCGCGGCCGCCTGGCTGCCGTCAACCCACACGCCGACGTATCGCGCGTCAGCCGCCGCGAGATCGACGCTGCGGGACATTCCATCCACGACGATCGCCGACAACAGACAGGAGAGTAAGATACGCATCAGGACGATGATCGAGTCGCGCTTTTTGAGTTGGTCAGCCAATAAACTCCCTTTGTGGCGAGAGGGCATGGCCGCTACCCGTTGGATCGGGCTGACGCAGGGAGGATGTCGCCATAAAAACCTGCGTAAACCTGTGAAATCTGTAGATATTCTTTTTCGTAAGTCATCGGCGCACGCGGTGGCGATCACGGAGCAAATTCGATAAAGGACTTATCCACAGATTACTGAGATTTTCACAGGTTGGACGAGTACTTTCGCGCTCGAGTTGCAGGTTGAACGTGCTTCGCATGGTTGGCTGTTGACAGGTGCTGCATTGACGGACGGGCTTGGAAGGCCATCCTACGGATGACGAAGCGGCACGACGGCGCTTTTATGGGGGAGGGGCCGGTTTTGGAAGGTCCGGTTTGGCGATGGGGAACGAGCGGACGCCCGGCGGGCGCTCGATCACGGACGACTGTTTTCCGCCGGTCAGCTCGCGGACGCGCTGGTTGATATACTTCGCGAGTTCCTGCAGGTGTATCACGCCGTCGGCGTCGTGATCGGCATGTCCCCCGACGCCTTCAACGAACGCCTGGGAAAAGGGACTCGCAGTCCCCTGCCCTCGCGCAACAGAAGAACGCCGCGACGCGCGCATCACCACGATCCCGTACTCTTCGCTGAGCAGATCGCGAAGGAAGTCGCTGGCGGCGGTGTCGAGCCGGTTGACGGCTTCCTCGGCGCTGTTTCCGCAGAAGCCGGTCGAGGCCTCGCGGTCGCTGTGCTGTTCTGTGCGGGTCGTATCGACCGCCATCAGGACGCGGCCGGGGATCGCGGCCAGCTCGCGCTTCAGGTCCTTGTCCGAAAGCCAGACCCCGGCCGGATCCTGCGAGCCGCCCCGGGCCGCCGACAGGCGGTAGTGGCCCGCGGTGTCGAGCGTCTCCTGACCGGCGTAATAGATGAGCGTCGTGTCGGCGAGCGTCGCCTGCTTCTGGATCTTTTCCAGTTCGGCGTTGACCGCGGCAGGCGTCGCCTGCTCTCCCTGCAGCGTCCGGGTGACCGCTTCGCCGAAGACGCCCGGCGCGGCCGCTGACAGCGCCTTCGAAATCGATGCGGCGGCATTCGCATCGGGCGAGGGACCCACGGACAGGATGTAGAGTTTCGGGCGCGGGTCTCCTTCCCGTGCCGGCCGCGTCACCTCAACCGGCGGGCTGAGCGCGTAGTTGTGCTCGGTTTCGGCCTTCACCGCGATGCTATATCTGCCCGGCGGAAGATCGACTGTCCATTCCTGCTCGGCTTTGGCGGCCTTCTCCCCCGCGGCGGGAGGGGCGACGCGGCGCGCCGGTCCCACCGGGCGGCCGTTGACGACGAGCCGCATCCCGGTGACCGGGTGATTTCCGGTCGGTTCGGCCGAAGCGCGAATCGTGAATTCCGATTCCGTCTGCTCGACGCACGCGGCGGTCGGCTCGGTGATCTTGACGTCGGCGGGAAGGACGTCCTGCACACGGACGACGCGCGACTGTTCGTTTCGCTCGCGATCGGCCTGTTCGATCGAGCGGGTCAGGTCGCCGGTCTGCAGCAGCCGGCGGATCACGTCGGGCCGGTAGAGCGACTTGTGAAACTGCGAGGCGGGGAAGAAATCGGACATGCTCTCGGGGCCGCGGTTGATATGCCAGCCCATCAGGCTTTCTCCCGCCAGAGACGCCGCGTAATACCCCTGCGGCGTCCAGGCGATCCACTCCTCGTCGGCGACGAAGAGTGCCACCACCAGTTCCCCCCTGTCGAGATTCCAGACCCGCACGATCTGGTCGTTGCCGGCCGTCAGTACATAGCGGAAATCGGGCGACGGAGCGAGCCCCCACAGCTCCTCACCCCGGTCGGACATTTCCCGATCGACATGCCCGGACCGGATGTTGACGACGTACGCCCCGGCCTGACCGCCGACGACGGCCCGCGCATCGGGGAGCAGGGAATAGCAGCGTATCTGGTCATAGGGCTGCGGCATCGTGAAGCTGCCGACCGACGTGCCGTTCTGCATGAAGAGCACCTTCCGCACGTTGATCGGCGTCTCGCCGACGTTGAAGCCCATGCTGAGCGTCCCCAGCTTCGCATGGGCACGGAAAAAGGTCTTGTCCGGCGGCGGACCGAAATCGAGATTGCGGAAGCAGAACGTGCGCTCCAGCGGGCCGCCGAAATCCGTGGTCACCTCGGCGATCGTCGTTCCCCAGGCGATTGCCTGTCCGTCGGGGCTCCAGCCGGCGGAAATCATGCTCTTCCCGCGGCTCTCCAGTTTGTGGAGCGTTTTCCCCGTCTTCGAATCCCAGATGTGAATGCAACTGACCGAATCCCCCGTCACCGCCTGATTCCCGTCGGCGGTGAAGCAACACGAGATCGGGCTGTTGGTGTGCGCGCCGTAGTGGACCAGTTGCCCCCCCTTGACCATGTCGAGAATCGCCGCGCCTGTCGGCGGCAGCCGGTTGCTGCCGTAGGTGTACAAAAGCCGTTTCGAATCGGGAGAGAACTTGAGCGACAGGACCTCGTTCGGCCGTTTCGGCCAGGAGTAGCGGAATTTGCCGTTCGGCTCGTACAGGTGGATCGCATGGTCGGTGCCGCCCGTGGCGATCGTCTTGCCGTCGGGGCTCCAGCCGACCGTATTGATCTGGCCCTGGCCCTCGCGCAGCTCGGCAATGGCGGTTCCCGATTCGACCGACCAGATGCGGGCCGTTTTGTCGTACGAGCCGCTGACGACGTACTTTCCGTCCGGGCTCCAGGCGACGCCGCGGACCAGCTCACCGTGCCCACGCAGCGTCCTCAGAGACTTTCCTGTCTTCACGTCCCAGATGCGAACGGTCGCATCCTGGCTGGCCGACGCCAGGCGCTCGCCGTCGGCAGAAAAGGCGAGATCGTAAATCGTGTAGGAATGCCCCTTGAGGCTGCGGACCATGTTGCCGCTGGGGAGTTCGATCAGGTGAATGCGGTGGTCGTAGAGCGGCGTAAGGGCCCGGTACGTCCCCACCGCCAGCAGCGTTCCGTCGGGAGAGAGGGCCGCCGAGAAGAGATAGCCGTGCGCTCCCGGGCCGATCGGCGGCCGGAGCACGCGCAGCGGCTCGCCCGTGTTCAGGTCCCACAGGCGAATGGTTTTGTCGAGCCCGACAGAGATGAGTTGATCGCCGTACCCCGAAACCATCAGTTTGTACACGGCGTTGATGTGCCCGCCGGTGTCGAGGCCGAGAATCGGCTTGTCGGCGTTCGGCTCGTCGGCAATCGCCGGAATCGGCTGGGCGACCGCCGGTCCCGGGAAGGCAGACAGGCTGCCCGCCACAAATAAGAGGAGGAGCACCGGCGGCCACGAACGATTACGTTGCTCTGACCCGGTGCGTTCCGGTTGGAAATGCTTCATGCCTTTTGCCGCGCTCCCCGAACGCCGCATCCTCGACATCATGCCCGCCTCCTGGAAATGGATCCCAACAATGCCCCGGCAGTATACCAACCCGAAGCGGATTGTAGTCATTTTCGCTCCGCGATATGCGGTCTGTGCGCGATCCACAGAACCGGACGTCGATTGACACGGAGCCCTCGAGCACCACGTCGTTGCACAATCCGGCGAACGTTGTGGACGCCACCGCTGCGAATTCATCTGGAACGAGAATATCCACAGATTACGCAGATTCTCACAGATTCGGACCAGGCAACGGGAGATCGTTCATGAACTTCGGATTTGGTCCGGTGCCAGCGACGCTGGCAGCGTCGCCCACGGATTACGACCCCGGCGACTTCGCAGCCGGCAGCACCCCCAGCCGCAGGCTCGTGGCATGCTCCGGTGATCGATACACGCGATGCACCGCCTTCTGAAAATCTTCCGGCTTCGCGAAGTGGATGTTGGGGACGAACTTCTGCGGATTGCGGTCCACCAGCGGAAACCAGGTGCTCTGGATCTGCACCATCAGGCGATGCCCTTTCTGGAAGCGGTGCAGCACGTCGAGCAGCTCGAAGCGCAGCCGGGCTGGCTTTCCAGGGACGAACGGCTCGGGCTTCTCGAAGCTGTTGCGGAATCGCCCGCGGAAGACTTCGCTGCGGACCATCATCTGAAAATCGGGCTGGGCCGCCGCGTCGGACGAGTCGGGAAAGACGTCCACCAGCTTGACCACGAAATCGGCGTCGGTCCCTGGCATCACGGCGGCTGGGCGTCGGTGACGGGCGACAGGCTGGGGCCGATCTCGTTCGGCTCGAAAACGGGGGCCTTCTACCGCCAGGAGATCGAGCTGCCGTTCTTCGAG
>JBLMWR010000903.1:0-5477 GCA_050257335.1 Deltaproteobacteria bacterium
ATACGACTACTGCGACACATTGAGCGCGATCGGCTGATCGACGGCGGCCGGGCCGTCGAACTCCATCGAGGCGCGGACCACCATGTTGGCCAGGGCCCCCGTCGTGGCGTCTCCTGCGGCCTGAATCACCAGCGTCCCTTCGTTCTTGTCCGCGGGAATTGTGACCGGCGCCGCCGTGAGGCCGGCGACCCCCGGTGGCAGCGGCAATGAGAGCGTCACCGGCCCGGCAAATCCGTTGGTCCGGGTGATGGTCGCTTTGACCTCCAGCGTTGCGCCCCGCTTGATCGCCCCGTTGTTTGCCGGCGCGAGGGCCATTGTCGCCGGGGCCGGCCTGACGGTCACCGTCACCGCCGCCGCGGGGAAAAAGGCGTTGACGTTCTGCGGCTTGGCGACGTTGGCCGTGTCGGTGGCCTTTTTGTCGGCGGCAGCCTTGGCGGCCATGGCGGCTTTGTTTTTCTGGTCGGTCTCGGCGGCGAGTTTGTCGGCGGCGACTTTCTCTTCGGCTGCTTTCTTGGCCAGGGCCGCGGTATCCGCCGACGCCTTGTCGGCGATCACTTTGGCGTCGGCGGCCTTCTTGGCGGCTTCGGCCGTGTCGGTGGCCTTTTTGTCGGCAACCGCTTTGGCGTCCGTGGCTTTCTTTGCCTCGTCGGCGGTCTTGACGACCAGCGCGTCAGCGTCAGCCTTGGCTTTCTTGAGCGTCTCGTTGTTGGCGTCCTTGTCGAGCGCCTGTTTAGCCTTGGCCGCGCCATCCACGGCCGCTTTGGCGGCAGCGGCGGTATCGGCGGCCGCCTTGTCGGCTTTCACCTTATCGTCAGCCGCAGCCTTGGCCGCCGCCGCGGTGTCGGCGGCGAGCTTGTCGGCGGCGACCTTGGCGTCGGCCGCCTTCTTGGCTTCCGCCGCGGTGTCGGCCATTTTCTTGTCGGCCGCGGTCTTGGCTTCGGTCGCTTTCTTGGCGGCCTCGGCCGCTTCAGCGGCGGCCTTGTCCGCCGCTTCCTTTTCTTTGGCTGCCGCCGCGGCCGCTTCGGGGTGGCGGCTGTACGAAACCTGCCCCTGGCTCTGGACGAAGAGAGTGTACGTTCCCGGGGCGACATTGTTCTGCACGTAGAGCCGGTAAACCTGATCGGCGACTCCCTTATTGATCGGTTTGTTCTCGACCTGCAGGTTCGCCGGCGGAGCGACGAAGGTGAGGTTGACGTTATTATCGAACCCGGCTCGCTTGAGGAGCTTGAAGGGAACCAGGATCTGGCTCCCCTGATTGACGCTGAACCGCGCCGCGTCGGTCGTCAGTTGATACGGCGCCGTTTCCTTGAGCACCGCCAGCGTCACCGATCGCGCCACGCGCGAGTGGGCCGCGAGCTGGGCGGCGGGGTTTCCCGGAAACACGATTGTCCCTCCGCGGGCCACCCGCACCGCCTCGCGGGCCGCCTTGTCGCGCGCGGCGTGCGCGGCAGCGAGGGCGGCGTTCAGATCGGCGACTTTCTTGTCGCCGGCAGCTTTTGCTTCAGCGGACTTTTTGGCCTCTTCCGCGGCCTTGGCGGCTGCCGCATCGGCATCGGCCTTGGCCTTCTTCAATGTCTCGTTATTGGCGTCGCCGTCGAGCGCCTTCTTGGCGGCAGCGGCCTTTTCGGTGGCCGCCTTCAGGGCCTCGGCCGTTGTGGCGGCGGCCTTGTCGAGCGCCGAGAGCTGCGCGACAGCCGCCCGGCGCGCGGACTCGGCATCGGTCGCCGCCTTCACCAGTGCTGCGTCATCGATGCGGGCTTTCCCCACGATTCGAATTGGCCCCTGCCACTCGGCGGCCTGTTCGGTCGCGCTGAAGACCAGATGCGTCGCCGTCTGTCCCGGTCCGATGCTGGCACCCGGGCAGGTGACCCCCGCGGGCAGTCCTTCGACCGTGAGGTCAATCACCCCGTTGAAACCGTCGTGGCGGAAAGCCATGACGACGAGGTGGCCGTTGTCTCCCTTGCGCAAGCCCAGGTTCCATACGCCGGCGATCTGGTTTGGATCGGTCGTGGGAACGGTGGGCAACGCCACCAGACGAAAGTCGGGAGTTTCCTTGCGAATCGACAGGCGGTACACGCACGACGGATCGCCATGACTCTGCGAGGCCCGGTCGCGCACCGTGATGCGATAGGTGCCCTCCGCCGGCGCGGCAAAGCGGTAAGCGGGGTCGTCGGTGCTGGTGTTGAACAAAGTCGGGTTGACCGGGGCGCCGATGTTCGTGGGGTTGTCATCGACGGAAGTCACGAGCGTCAGGGCTTCCTCGCCTTTGTCGTTCTTCTTGACCTGGTGCACGATCAGCACCGGATCGGTGCTGGAACCGGTGCGCTGGCCAAAAATCTCGATCCAGTACACCTCTCCCGCCTTGGCGTCGAACTGGTACAGGTCGATGTCGCTGCGCGCCTGGAGCTGCCCCGTGACCTCGACCGGCGGGGCCAGTTTCTGGGACTTGTCGGGAGTGTCGTTCGGTTCCTGTTCGAGGGAGACCGGGGCCGAGGCGAAGTAGATCGTCACCGGGTTCGAGACTCCGGCGGGAGTCGTCAGCGACCATTTGATGCCGTCCACACCCGCTTCATCGGGGGGCAACTGGTCGGCGGCATCGAGCAGCGTTGGGTCGGTGGGGAGGGGGATCTGTACCTGCAGTTGATCGAGCGGCCGTCCGTCGGCGGCTTTCACCGGCGAGGGCTGTCCCCCCGCGAGGTTGCGGCCGTACAGCGTGTAGGTGGCGGTCGTGTTCGGCAGCCCCGAAGCGGGCAGGACGAAGTCGATGTGCGGACCGGTATGCACCGCGAGCCGATACACGTACTCCGGCCCGCCGCCGTAGAGAAAATCGTAGACTTTGAGCAGGTACTCGCCGTCGGCCGGCACGGCGAAATCAAGGAGCGGCTCCTGGCGTCCCAGAGTGCGGCGGTGCAGGAGGCGGCGGCCGGCGGCGGTGTACAACTCGAGCGCCCCTTCCATCCGCGAATCGAGGTTCTTGCTCCGTAGCTCCGCGAGAACGCGCTGACCCGCCTTGGCGCTGAACCGGTACCAGTCGATGTCGGTCGCCGCTTCCGACCGGGCGTTGATCACGGTGTTCAATTCGATCGGCGTCGCGCCGTCGGCAGTGTTGTTGGGCTTGGCCGCTTTCGCGACCAGCGCGTCGGCATCGGCCTTGGCTTTCTTCAAGGCTTCGTTCTTGGCGTCCTTGTCAAGGGCCTCTTTGGCTTTGGCGGCCGCGGCAGTGGCGGCATCGACGGCTGCTTTCGTCGCCGCTTCCTCAGTCGTCTCTTTCATGGCCCCCACAGTGAACGAACGCGGATTGCTCAGCCCGTACACGCCGCGCACGCGGATGTCGTATGCCCCCGCCGGCACGTCAGCGGCGATGGTCACCACGAACTGACCGGCGACCGGTTGCGGCGGCTGCCCGGCGGTCTTCGGGACGGCTGTAATCCCCGGGTGCGAGAAATACAACTGGCTCGCTTCGTCGAGATCGGTGCCGGGGCCCACCGTCACGTCGACCGCCGTTCCCCGCTGCCCTCCCATGGGATAAATGGCGTTCAGCCGCGCTTGTGGCAATTGGGCCCATGTCACTGCGGGCGCGCCCCCGATGGCCGCGACGAGCAGCGCGCTCATGGCCAGAAATCGGCCGGTTGCCAGGGAGTCAAATCGACGAAATGATTTTGCTCGCATCTCTGGAGCTCCTTCCAACGAAGAGATGGTCACGCGGCGGTGGTGTGAAACGACCCGCCCGCCACGTCATCCTGAACGCTGCACGCGTCTACAAACGATCCGGAGAGTGTTACCTTATTACCGAACACGCGGAGGGAGGGGCGTCGATTGTATCGCTGCGCGACTGAAGAATCGGGAGCGGCTACCGCTTCGGCCCCGGGCAGTGGTTGAACCGGTGGGCTATGCTAATTTGGTGTGGGGTGGAACGAGGGTTTCAATCCAACGTATCAACCCGTTTTGATTTTAACTTCCGGCAGGGGCGTTGGCAAAGGATTTCCTGGTCCCAAAAGGCGGGTCCGTTCAAAAAGTATTTCGTGCGCTAACTCGTGCGATTGCGTCGCCCCGGTCGCTCATCGGAAGCTACATTCGGTGGCACAGTTTTCCGCTCGCATTTTTCGCGAACGCGCCAAGGGAAAAAAGGGAAAGAGGTGCAGGCCATCTCCCTGATCCGGTTTTGCGTGCCGCGGTCCGTCATTTCGCGGCGACGGCGACCAGGCGCTCGGCATCGTGGCCGTAGGGATCGCCTTTCAGATTGCCGTACAACGCAACCTTCCGGAATCCAGCCTGCTGCAAGAGACATTCCAGTTCGCGGCCGGAATAGACGCGAATGTTGAAGTTGAACTCATGCCGGCCGGCCTCATCGAAGACGATCCACCGATTCTCGAGGTACGTCCAGCCGCTGCGCACGCTTCGTTCCTCAAGCAGAAACGACGTGCTGGCGGGATCGGTGTGCCATGTTCGAGGCTGAAAGCGGCGGCAGGTGACTTCTTTGCCCATCACGTCGATCACGAAGCGCCCGCCGGGTTTCAGCGACTCAAAAACGTTCCGAAGAACGGCCAGCTCCTCTTCGTCGCTTTCGAAGAAGCCAAAGGATGTGAACATGTTGACCGTCGCGTCGAACGCACCCGGCCTGCGGAATTCTTCCATGCCGGCGCGCACGAATTCGATTGGGAGCCCCTTTTCACGCGCTCCCGTGCGGGCCTTTTCCAGGTAGGCGGCGGTGCGGTCCACGGCGGTCACGGAAAATCCGCGCCCGGCAAGCTCCAAGGAATGACGGCCGACGCCGCAGCAGAGATCCAGAATCCGGGAGCCCGGCTCGATCTCCAGGAGTCGGACGATCGCCTCGACTTCATTGGCCGCTGCGCCGCAGCGCTCGTCGGTGAAAAGAAACGGGGCGATGGCGGTCCAGAAGCGGTCGTCGTCATGCCAGCGCCCGGTCATGATTTCCTGCCCTCTTGCAAACGGCCTGATTTGAGAGACACGACAATGTTACGAAAGTTCGCCGTAAGTTTCGGATATGGTCTGGCCGATCTTGATGAATAAGCCGTTGTTGATGTACGATGGCCGCTCGTTGATCGTCACGACTTCCAGATAAAGGACATCCTGGTGCTCTCGATCCCTGGAAACAAGCCCGCATCATTCTGCGACCGGCACTCGCGCCGCCATTTTCTCAAGATCGGCGGCTTGGCGCTCGGCGGGATTTCGCTGCCGCAGATTCTGAGGGCCGAGGGCGCATCGCCGGCCGGGGCAGGGCAGAAGCTGTCGCACAAGGCGATCATCATGATCTACCTGTCCGGCGGTCCCTCGCACCAGGACATGTACGATCTCAAGATGGACGCGCCGAAGGAGATTCGTGGGTCATTCCAGCCGATCGCAACGAACGTCCCGGGAATCGAAATCTGCGAGCACATGCCCCGGCTGGCGCGCATGATGGACAAGTTTGCCATCATTCGTTCGCTCTACGGCGGTCCCGATCAGCACGCGTCGGA
>JBLMWR010000904.1:0-4900 GCA_050257335.1 Deltaproteobacteria bacterium
TCAAAGAGTCCGAGTGAAGGCGCCCGGTGTCGCGGCTTCAGCCTGCGACTGTGTCTGGCGACACTGCGTTCAGCCGCGCGTCAAGCAGCCGCCCAGATCCGGCGCTCTTCGAACGGGCGCCATCCGTAAGTCGACTCACTGCGTGTCACCGGCTCGGCCGTGCAGATTTGGACAGGCGTTCGGCGAGGGCACGCTGGCTGGCGGCCTCCCGGGAGTTTCCGAGCTGTTCGTGAACTGCCGCCAGCGCCTCGCGGATTTCGGGCCGAAACGGAGCGATCGCCGCGGCGCGCTCGAGGTCGCGCCGCGTGCCCTGCAGATCACCGGAGCGCTGCCGGCACAGCCCCAGGAGCAGCCAGTCTTCGGAATGGCGACGCATGCCCACGAGCTCTTCGAAGGCTGCCACCGCCGCTTCGGTCTGGTTTACCCGCAACGCGGCATCACCGGCGACGAAGAGGCTGTTGACGCGCGATCGGGGAGAGAGGACCTGCGATTGCAGCGCTTCGCGCGCCAGCCGCAGGGCCGATCGCGGGTCGTGCTCCCACGCGATCCTCGCCAGAGCGGCGGTCACTTCGGGATCATTCAGCCCCCGCCCCCGCACGCCTTCGAGCAGCGACACGGCCCGCGCGCGATAAGCCTCCCGAACCGCCGCGACGGGCTGCTTCTCCGAAACTTCGAGCCAGGCCAGCCCCAAGTTGCGATCGCGATCGATTTGCGGCAGATGCGGTCCGTCGTCGAACGCCACGACGGCTCCGGGCCCGACGGAGGGACGTGTCCACGGTTCTTTGGAATGTACCCCGATGCGATGGTGGGTGAAGGCGATGTGCGGAATGTCGGTCGCCACCTGCGGCATGTGACACGCCACGCAGTCGTTCGCCGCGTTCTGCCGCAGGCGTTCGGCGGGATCCACTCCGCAACTCCCTTCGGCGTGGCACTTCCCGCAGATCTGGTTGAAGCGCGGCCGTCGTTTCTCGACGGGAATCGACGCGTGCGGGTCGTGGCATGTCGTACAGGTGAGGGTTTCCGATTCAATGTAACAGCGGCTCTGATGCATTTGTTCGACGTGCCCCACCACCTTCATCCGCGAATCGGGAACTTCCAGGTGATAGTCGATGCGAAAGTCTGTGAGCGGCAGCCCAGGCCGGAAGCCGGTCAGCCCCCGTCCACGAACCGCCACGGTGGCGTCGCCGCGCAAATGGCATTGCGCGCAGATTGCTTCACCAAGCTTTCGCGTCAGCCGGCCGGGGTGCACAATCGTCGCGGCGCCGCCGTCCCCCAACCGGGTTCGCGGTTTGCCCCCCCCGTGTTTCACGGCTGGGGTTTCGGTGCCCCTCGCGGCGCTTCGCTCGGCGACGTGCAGCGACCCCGGACCGTGGCACCGTTCGCAGCCGATCGCCTGTTCGCGAATCAGCGGCTTCTGGTAAGTGCGGTCGGGCGATTCGACGTCCCCCACGTGGCAGATCAGGCAGCCGATGTCGGTCGCCCTCTCGAACCCCCAATGCTGCGATCGATCGAAGCCAGGGGACAAGGCCCACTCCTGCCGCGAGGCGTACCAGGTGAGGGGCGATTCCATCAGAAACCCCCGCTCTTCGACGAGGTAGCTCCGTGTGTGCCGTCCCGAACCAATCAGGTAGCGCACGGGGAATGCCGCAGTAATAAGAGCGCCGCCGGCGTCGTCCTTGACGGTCTCCCGATGCCACAGTTGTGTGCCGTCGCGGTAGACTTCGTACCTCCGGCCGGAAAGCGGGTGAAAAAAGTCGGCGTCCGGCGGCTCGGCCGCCACGTCGATTTCGGAGAGCGCGCGACTGTGGGCCGTCTCGAGGTACGACTGGTACTGGCTGGCATGACAGCCGGCACAGGCGTCAACCCCAACATAGGCCGCCTGGACCGAGGCGTTGAGAAACGGGGTATCCGAGAGGGGCGGCGGACCGAATTCGGGCGGCGGCGGCGTGCCGGCCTCTTTGCGCCCCCGGAACAGATACGCGGCCGCAACGACCAGAAGGAGGAACGTTACCGAGCCGAGGTACAACACCTTCCGGTTCGTGAGGATCGGCCGGCACATTGAGCCCGTTCCTGGCGCCCGCGGTTTCTGCGGGGAAAGGACCATCGATTGACGAGCGTACTGTACGCGGGGCACGCGCCCCCTGCAAGTTGAGAGGTCTCATGAAGGATCGCCTCTCCGGGCCCTTGATCCATCGCCGTCGCTTGATTCCGCCCATGCTCGCCGTCAGAATAGAAGTTCTCGGGTCGCGGCCGGACGTCGCGGCCCGGCGCGGCTGCACTTCTGTTGGAATCGGCGGTCCGAATTGCGGATGATTCCGAAGGGCGGGGCATTCCGATCTGTCCCTTCGTGGCGCGGGTTTTTCGCGGCGGATTTCGGCATTTCACTTCCAACTTCCTCTGACGACACGAGGCTCAAGGCGCGACCAATGAAATTACTGGAAGGGCAGACGATCGGCATCGACCTGGGGACAACGTACTCGGCCCTGGCACAACTCGACAGTGAAGGCAAACCGATTTCGATTCCCAACGCAGACGGCAAGACGACGACGCCGTCGGTCGTGCTGCTGGGAGAGTCGGGGCACGTGATCGTGGGGCCCTCCCCCGAACGAATCTCGGTCGAATCCCCCGACAACGTCGTCGAGGCGATCAAGCGGCAGATGGGAAGCAAGACCTGGCATAAAGTTTACCAGGGCAAGAAGCTGACTCCCGAGTTCATTTCGGCCCTGATCCTCAAGAAGCTCAAGCAGGACTCCGAGCAGCACATCGGGCCGATCGCCAACGCCGTCGTTACGGTTCCCTATTACTTCAACGACCTGCGCCGCAAGGCGACGCAGGACGCCGGGCGGATCGCGGGGCTCAACGTGATCGACATCATCAACGAGCCGACCGCCGCCACGCTGGCGTACGCCTGGATGCGCGGGGAGCTGGGGCGGACGGACCTGGCCCGCAACGAAAAGACGATCATGGTCTACGATCTGGGGGGCGGCACGTTCGACGTGACGGTCGTCCGCTACACGCCCACCCATTTCCGCGTGCTGGCGACCGACGGCGACGTGATGCTGGGGGGCATCGACTGGACGAACCGCATCGTCGAACACGTCGCCGAACAGTTCCGCCGCAAATTCAGCAGCGATCCGCTGGCCCACCCCGAAACACGGATGGTGTTCACGCAGGACTGCGAAGACGCCAAACGGAAACTTTCGGAAAGGGCGCAGGTGCCGATCAACCTCTACTACGAAGGCAAGAACCTGGCCGTCAACGTGACGCGGGGAGACTTCGAGAGGATGACGGCGGACCTTTTGCAACGGACGCGCGACACGACCGAGCTGGTGCTGCAGCAGTCGGGGGTCGAGGTCGGGGCGCTGGACGAAGTGGTGCTGGTGGGGGGCTCGACGCACATGCCCGCCGTGTACAACATGCTCAAAACCGTCGCCGGCCGGCCCCCCTCGCGCGAGCTGAATCCGGACGAAGCCGTGGCGCAGGGGGCGGCCATTCACGCGGCCATTCTCGAGGCCCGCGAGACGGGCGGATCGAGCCGCATGGCGCAGGCCGTCATCAAGCGGCTGCGGGCGGTCACCGCCACCGACGTCAACTCGCATTCGCTGGGGGTCGAGATCACCGACGTGCACAACCGCAAGCTGAAAACCAACCACATCATGATCCCCCGCAACACGCCCATCCCCTACACCATCAGCCAGCGGTTCATGACGAACGTCCCCAATCAGCAGCGGATTCGCGTGCGGCTGCTGCAGGGGGAGGTCCCCGACATCGCGGCCTGCACGGTGATCGGCGATTTCCAGATCACCAACCTGCCTCCCAACCTGCCGATGGGTTCGCCGGTCGAGCTGACCTACAGCTACGACTCCAACGGCCGGATTCGCGCCGAAGCGCGCGAGCTGACGGGCAACCGCCAGGCCTCGGCCGAAATCGTCCGCGACGGGGGAGTCTCGGACACCGGTCTGGATGCCTTCGAGCAACTGGCCCGCGAGTATCAGGTCGAGTAGGAGTAGCTCATTTTGGCCCTTGACGTCTACAAGGACTGGCTGGGGATTCCCGAGGGGCCCCGGCCGCCCGACCACTATCAGCTCCTGCGGCTGGTGCAGTTCGAGGATTCGGTCGACAAGATCCGCGGCAATTACAAAAAACTCAACGCGCACGTCCGCAGATACGCCACCGGGCAGTACACTAACGAATCGCAGGCCCTGCTCAACGAGCTGGCCAAGGCCATGCTGTGCCTGACCGACCTCGAGCGGAAGCGCGAGTACGACCAGAGTCAGGGGCGCGAGTTCGAAGAGGAAGCCGGCGGTCCCAGGACGATGGACCAGATCCTTCTCGAACAGAAGCACGTCAGCCCCGAGCAGGCCAAAGAGGCGCGGGAGCACGCCGAGAGGACGGGGCTGGATCTGCGCGATTCGTTCGTTCAGTTGAAAATGGTCGCGCCCGACATCGCCGCTCAGGCACTGGCGCAGGAGCTGGGGCTCCCCTACGTGGACCTGGCCGACATGCTTCCCGACGACGACGTGCTCGACCAGGTTCCGAAGACCACGGTCCGGCAGCATTCCATTCTGCCGCTGTTCATCGACGAGGGAGTGCTGCTGGTCGCCTGCGTACGCGAGATCGAACACGAGCTCGAAGACGAACTGCGGCTGCGGTTCAACGTCCCCATCCGTCCCGTGCTGGCGGCGCCGCTGGCGATCAACCAGGCGATCTCCAGGTATTATGCCCCCGGTGCTCGCAACGAGCGCGCCGCCCAGGCGGCCGAAAAAGAGCCGGGGAAAAAGGAGAGCGGCAAGACGAAGAAGTCCGAGCCGGCGGCAAAGCCCAAACCACGCCGCGGGCCGAAAACGCCGGAGGAAATCAGCAACGATCGAAAGATCGGCATCGTCATCGTCAATTTCAG
>JBLMWR010000905.1:0-4224 GCA_050257335.1 Deltaproteobacteria bacterium
CGTGGGCCAGTCTGGCCCCCCTCCTCGATCATCGCCGGTACGCCGAGTCGATGGTGGCCGGCATCACGATCAACGCCCATCCCGATTTCCGCTGCGCCGTCACCATGAACGAGGACGAATCGACCTTCGAGGTCCCCGACTACATCCTCAGCCGGCTGCAGCCGACGCTGACGGTCGGGTTTCCGTCGCGGCACGACGAACTGGCCATTCTTCGTTATCATCTTCCCTTCGCCGAAGCCGAAATGCTCGACCTCACGGTCGAGTTTCTGCAGGGGGCGCACGAGCTGAAGCTCGATTTTTCGACCCGCGACGGCCTCAACGTGCTGCGGTACGCGATCAAGCGGCTCTCGCAGGACAGGCAGCACCCGCTGGGTAAAGACGGCGTATGGCGCGAGGCGCTCGAAAAATGCCTGGGAGAAGACGCCCTCGACCTGCAGGCCCTCGCCGAAAGAAAGGCCCGCACCCTGGGAGGCTCTTCCGTCCCGATGGGCCTCGGGGACTTTTTCTTCTCTCCCGATGACCCGCTGCACCCGGATCATCGTGAGCTCGACGAGGACGACGACGAGGAGGATGAACGCTAAGGCGGACGGCAGCGAAACCGCAAGCGAACAACGGCCGCTGAACTCAATCACAGTCCGCTTCGCTTGCCGGTAACGCCTGCGGTTTAGCGGGCAAAAACCATTGTCTCGACAAACATGCCCTCGGACTTCCTGAAAATCAGCCCGCGGATCACCGTGTTGCCCATCATTCACGGCAGCGGGGATTGTGCGCTGGAAGTCCGGCGGGTGATGCTGGCGGAGAAGTTCGACTGCCTGGCCGTGCCGTTGCCCCCGTCGTTTCAGCGCGACGTCGAACGGGCAATCGACCACCTTCCCGCCATCACGCTGGTGACGCAGGCCGAGCCGCTCCGGGTCGCGCCATCCGATTGGAGCCCCGATCGCGACGCGGGGAATGACGAAGAGGCAGATGCCGACGTTCCAGCCGCGATCAGTTATGTCTCGATCGATCCGTGCCAACCGGTGATCGCCGCCCTGCGGATCGCGCGGCAGGAAAACATCCCGCGGGCTTTTATCGATCTCGAAACCGCCGTTTTCGAGCCGCGCTCGGCGGGGCTTCCCGATCCGTATGCCCTCAAGCGGGTGCGGCTTGCAAAATTTGCGGCGGCGGTGCTGCCGGCCGTCCCACGACTGCCGCCGGGGCAGCCGGCCGATCGGGTCGTGGCCATGGCGACCAATCTGCGGCGGCTGGAGCGGCACTTCGAGTCGATTCTGCTGGTCGTGTCGGTCCTCGACTGGCCGTGGATCAAGGATGCGTACTTTTCGAAGACGCCGGTACAGGCCGGGGACGATGCCGTCGAATCCACGGAGATTAACGCCGTCGACCCGCGAACGCTTTTGTTCGTCCTCGGAGAGCTCCCCTTCCTCACGGGACTGTACGAGCGGGCGCGTCAGGAGCTGGATGAAGACGAGAACCTGTCGATTGACGGAGTCAAGGAACTGCTGCTGGTGTCCCGCGGGAAATATCAGGCCGACTTCAAAAACCGCGGCCGCCGGCTCACCCCGCAGCTCTTCGCCCAGTACCTGAGATATGTCCGCAACCTGTCGCTGATCGAGCGGCGGATGACCCCCGACCTGTACACGCTGGTGACAGCGGCGCAGCAGATCGCCGGCGACCAGTTCGCCATCGCCCTGGCCGAGACGACCCGCGAATACCCCTACAGCCCCGAGCTTCCCTTTGCGACGCTGGCGGCCGGCGTCGGTCGTGGACGTTTGCCCGATGGCTCGATGGTGCGGATGAAAAACCGGCTGCCCGGCCCCGCAACAACCTGGCGGACCCTCTCGCTGCGGGCCAAACCCGAGCGTCAAACGCAGCTCGAATGGCGGATGCGCTGGAACCCCTTCTCGCATTGCAGTTGGCCCCCCGAAGACGTGGCGATCGAGAAATTCCGGACACACGTCAAAGACAAGGCCCGGCAGATCATGGGGCTGGATCTCGCCCGCAGCGAAAAGTTCCGTACCAGCCTCATGGACGGTCTCGACATCCGCGAGACGCTGCGCAACTGGCATACGGGGGAGCTGTACGTCAAGGTGACGCCCCCGACGCGCGGGTCGCTCGATTGCGTCGTCATGCTCTTCGACTCGCCGGCCGATCCGCGAGACTATCCGTGGCGCACCACGTGGATGGCCGAGCATCACGACGAATCGACATTGGCCCTGTTCGCCACCGATTTTACGCGGGAGATGGTCGGCCCGGGGATCGGCCTGGCGACATACGGAGGGGCGGTGTTTCTGTTTCCGCCGCGGCCCATTCCCGACATCTGGACCGACAGGCGGCTGAACTTCGCCGACACGCTCGAAGAACGGATCGTCGCTGCAGGTTGCCTGCACAGCCACCACCGGCACGTGGCCCTGTTGAGTTACGCCCCGCCGGGGGCCGGCTGGCGGCGCATGGCGCGGCGCTTCGGCAAAAAGCTGGTGCACGTCCCGCTGCATCACTTCAGCCAGGAGACGGTCCAGCAGTTGCGGCTGGTGCACGTCCTTAACGGCAAGCAGGTGCGCAGCTACGCCGCCGATTTCATTCGCAAGGCGTAGCGGACAGGAACACTGTTCGCCTCAGCGAGCCGGTGGGTTTATCCCACCGGTGTCGGGTGCATGTTGTTGCTGAGTTTGGCCGAACGGGCGGGACGAAAAAAAGAACTCTCTTTTCTCGTGTCTTTCGTGGATTTCGTGGTTATCGTGAATCGACCCTCACCAGGTTGTGTAACCACGAAACACACGAAATCCCCAGCCCGGCCCTACGCCGGAACCAAAAGGAATTTAACCGCGGATAACGCGAATACGCGCGGATGTGCCAGTTCACCTCGTTCGTATTTATCCGCAGCCATCCGCGACATCCGCGGTTCTTCTTCGTCCTTTCCCAGATTGACAATTTGCGCGGCACGCAAAGAGATAGACGGTTAGTATTACGAAAGGCGGGCGATGGACATCGCTCTTAAAGCCGAGATACAATCCACCATCCGACACCGACGTGCCGTGACGTGATTTCGACGAGTCCCTGGAGCAATTCTGCATGAACTGCACTGAGCGCAGCCTCTGGCCGACCACGGTGAAAACTCCCTCCGGCGCCGGTTCTTCGAGTCTCGCTCGGGGGTTGGCGCTGATCTGTCTGGCAACGTCCATCGCACTGGTGCCGGTGGCCCTGTCCGCTGCTCCTCCCGAGAAGGCGAAGAAGCCGCCTTCCGCGAAGGCCGGCGACTCCAAATCGGCGGCATCCGACAGGCAGGATGGGAAAGAGAAACCCGACGCCGGCGAACCGGGCGACATCCCCGAAAACCCCTTCCCCCGCCGCTTCAAGGCCCCCGATCTCGACGGCGGGACCGGCTGGCTCAACACCAGCGGCGAAATCACGCTGAAGGACCTGCGCGGCAAGGTCGTGCTCCTCGATTTCTGGACCTTCTGCTGCATCAACTGCATGCACGTCCTCCCCGATCTGGCGTACCTCGAAAAAAAATACGACAAGCAACTCGTCGTGATCGGCGTTCACTCGGCAAAGTTCTCGAACGAAAAGGAATCCGAGAACATCCGCCGGGCCATCGTGCGGTATGAGATTTCGCACCCCGTCATCAACGATTCGGAGATGACGGTGTGGAACAAATTCGGCGCACGCGGGTGGCCGACCATCGTGCTGATCGATCCCGAGGGGTACTACTGCGGGTTCATTTCCGGCGAAGGAAACCGCGAAGCCCTCGACATGGTCATCGAGAAAGTCATCGCCTATCACAAGGCCAAGCGGACCCTCGACGAAACGCCGGTGCGGTTCGATCTCGAACGAGAGAAGGCCAAACCGACCCCGCTCAAGTTCCCGGGAAAGATTCTGGCTGACGCAGCCGGCCGGCGGCTCTTCATTTCCGACAGCAACCACAACCGCATCGTCATCGCCTCGCTCGAAGGAAAATTGCTCGACATCATCGGCACGGGAGCGATCGGCAGGGCGGATGGGGCCTGGGACAAGGCGTCGTTCGACCATCCGCAGGGGATGGCCCTCATCGGCGAGAAATTGTACGTCGCCGACACCGAAAACCATCTGCTCCGCGAGATCGACCTGAAAGCCAGGACGGTCGGCACGCTGGCCGGGACGGGCAAGCAGGGACACGAACGCCGCGGCGGGGGCCTCCTGACGACGTCGCTCAACAGCCCGTGGGACCTGGTGCACGTCGACGGCAAG
>JBLMWR010000906.1:0-3194 GCA_050257335.1 Deltaproteobacteria bacterium
TCGCCCGCCGTCAACTGTCTGGTCGATGTTCGTCCTCCGGCCGTGACATGGACGGTCGTGCCGATGGCGTCGCGATCGCAGGCGACTCCCCGAAACTGCAGTGCCAGAAAATGTCCCGCCCCCGGCGTTTGGTTGACGATCAGAGCCGCGGGAGAACCAATGTGCGAAACGGCGAAGTCTTCCTTCCCGTCGCGGTTCCAGTCGAGGCGCGCCAGTCCGCGGCCCAGGTATTTGCCGTCGAAAAACTTCCCGGGCGACGACGAACCCCTGAGTTCCCGAAACCTTCCCCCGCCGATGTTGCGAAAGTACTGCGGCGACATCTCGTAGGGGATCCCCAGATCGCGAAAATCGTCGATGTGGCCGTTCGTCAGGACCAGGTCCGGCAAGCCGTCCAGTTCGCCGTCGAGGAACTGCGTGCCGAATCCCAGCGGTTCGAAACTCGGCCCGCGCAGCCCCGCCTGGCGGGTCATGTCGACAAACAGCCTTCCGGGATATTGCAGGTAGAGCGTGTCCGACTCGTTGTAGAAATTCGAAACATACAGATCAATCAGGCCGTTGCCGTCGGCGTCGCCGGCGGCGACGCCCATGCATGCCTGGGGCACACCGTCGGCGTCGAAGGCCAGGCCGGAAGCCAGCGCCTGATCCGCGAACTTTAATTTTCCGCCCCGCCGGCCGGTCTGATTGACGAAATAGAAATTTGCCGTTTCGTCGTTAGCAATGAACAGATTAAGCAGCCCCGAGCCCTCGAAGTCGGCGGCGACGATCCCCAGCCCGTAGCCGTTCGGCAGGTCGATCCCCGACGACCCGGTGACGTTCTCGAAGCTGCCGTCCCCGCGGTTGAGGTAAATCTGGTCGGGAGCGGCTTCGAAGGCCCTGGGCGAGCAGGCATGCGACACGCCGTCCTTCTGGCACACAAGCGTAAAGACATTCGAACCCGCACAATACGTCACGTCGTAGAGATCGGGCCACGAGTCGCCGTTGAGATCGGCGATGAGGCAGCTCGTCGTCCAGCGGTCGTGGCCGCCCAGACCGGCCGCCCGCGTGACGTCGGTAAACGTCCCGTCGCCGTTATTGCAATACAGCCGGTTCTGACCGATGTTGGCAAGGTACAGGTCGGGAAAGCCATCGACGTTGTAGTCGCCCGCGCTGATCCCCTGGCTGAAATGCGCGTCGCCCAGACCGGCCGCCAAAGCGACCTCGGCCGCGCGGCCATCCCCGAGATTGTGGAACAGGCAGTCGTAATGCTCACCCTCTCCCTGGGCGACGGGCCAGCGGCACCCTTGCGTGAAATACAGGTCGGGCCAGCCATCGCCGTCGAAATCGAAGGCGGCCACTCCGCCTCCGGTAAGTTCGAACATGCGCGCCTCGCCGGTGGTCCGGTCGTGACTGTTGAAATACACGAAGCGGATCCCCGCCTCGGCGGCCACGTCGGCGAATCGAACCGGAACTTGGGCCGGTCCATCAGACGGACCTGGCACTGCGGATTCGCGATGGCGCTTCCAGTCGGGCAGCGGGTACGACGACAGATCGATCTGCCGGGCGGGAGTGTATTCGGGGAGGTTGCGCGGCAGGTCGGCGCGCAACAGCCGTTCGAGCCGAACGGTCGTCTGCTGCGCCCAGGCGAGCGTTGGATCTTCGGCGAGAGCCACGCGGGCCCAACCCCACGCCTCCCAGATGCGCCCCAGCGATTCCGTCAGAATCGCCGCCTTGTGCATCAATTCCGTATCGTGCTTGTCGCGATACACGCCGTCCAGGAATACCAGGAGCTGCCGCACCTGTTCCCCCCGCTTAAGGAAATGGGCCGCCTGTTCCGGCTGCTCAAGTTTGTTCAGCGCCTGCCCCAGCCGGTAATTTGCCAGCCGATCGTCGGGGTGCCGCAGGACGGCTTCCCAAAAGCAGCGCACGGCGGTCCGCGGTTCGTCGTGCCCCATCGCCCACCGCCCGCGGACAACCCAAACATCGGGGTGCGCGTCGGCCCGAGCCGGCAACCGGGCGTGCCATTCGAGAAACTCCGTGTCGCTTGCAGTTTCCAGAAGGAGCATGCCCTGCCGCACCCGGGCCTCAATTTCATCCGGCATCGCGGCGACGACGCGCCGCAGAAGTCGATCGGCTTTCTCGAGTTCGCTGCGACCCAGGGCCAGGCGGGCGTCGGCCAGAAGCGGAAGGGGATCGTCGGGAGCAACCGTACGGGACAACTTGAGCAGCCCTTCGTCAAAAACGACCTTCTCGAGGTCCCCCAGCATCACCAGATCGTCGACGCCGAATTGACCGCTGCGCACGACCTCCAGCAGGTGCGGCACCGATTCCCAGCGACGACCGCTGATTCCCAGGATGGTGGCGAGACGGTAGCGTGAGAGCCGGTGATCCGGGTCTTTTTCGAGGACCCGCCGCAACTTGCCCTCCGCTTCACTGAGCCGGCCCTGGTGAGCGAGGATTTCGCCGGCCCCAAACAGACCCGAGATGGAGGCCTCCGACCCGTCGTCGGGAATCTGAAGATAGTACCCCAGCGCCGTAGCCGGGTGCTGCTGCCGACCGGCTGCCTCGGCCGCTACCAGAAGCGCCCACGGGTCAGCGGGTGTTTGTGCGAGGACGCAGCGCGCCAGTTCTTCAGCCCGCGCGTACTGCTCTCGGGCCAGTTCCCGTCGCGCCTCGCGCAGCAATGCGGCCGGCGCCGGGACAGTGCTTCGGACGTACAGCAGGCTGGCCCCGGACAGCAGGAGCAGTGCAGTGCACGTCCACAAACCGATTTTCCGCCAGGCAGGTTCGCCAGTCACATCATTGTCGCCGGTTCAACAAGGGCTTGTTCAATCATAACCGCGCCCCCAGTCCCGGATATACTCCCATGGCGTGTGCGGCAAGAAGAATTCGAAGATTGCCGCGAGCTTCACCTCGGCAGCGGCGGACCCCCTCTCATTCACCCTTGCGCGGGACGCTGCGATCTCGATACGGCGTCGAAATCGTTGACAGGCATCGTTCTGCGCCGTACGCTGGAACACGGATCACGTCTAATGTGCTGGTCACCACGGGGTCAATGGTCACTCCCCTTTCCGATTCGTCTCGGGCGGCCGCTCCCCGAGGGCGTCGAACACGGAAACTGCCGCGGCGGGCCGCGATCTCCGTGCTGCTTCTGGGGCTCGCGCTGCTGGCGGGCTGGAGCGCGACCGGCGGACCGGCGGGCGCCTTCGATCATCTCG
>JBLMWR010000907.1:0-6921 GCA_050257335.1 Deltaproteobacteria bacterium
CTGCGCACGCGGCCGGGCCACCCGACCGGCTTGCGCCGCTACCCTGTATCTTCGATCTTCCATCCTCGAGCCCCCTTCCCGCGCAGCACCGCGCGCAAGCCGAAATACCAGCTCGAACCCCGCTCAGCAGGAAATACCGGGACCGCCGGGTCACGGAGTGACCCGGCTACAGACGCGCTACTGCCCGCCCGCCCCGGCGGTCTTACCGGCGGGCTTCGTCGAAGCCCCTTCGGCAATTGCGAACAGCGTGTTGAACGTGGCGATGTACAGCGTGCCGTTGGCGACGACCGGCGTCGTGTACACTGGGATCTCCATGTTCAGCTCGCTCACCAGCTCCTTCTTCGGCGAGGCCTTGAAAATGAAGATGCCGCCGTCGAGGTTGGCGATGTAGACGTTGTCGCCGGCGATGAGCGGAGTGGACCACGACGAGGCAAGCATGTCGTGCGTCCAGTGCGCCTTGCCGGTCTTGGCGTCGAGACAGTGGATCAGGCCGCTTTCATCGGTGATGAACAGCAGGTTGTCCTTGATCACCGAGCTGCTGATCGTACGGTGCATCGTCTCTTCGAACTTCTTGGGATTGTTCCCCGCGTAATGCCACACCAGCGCCGAGTTCTCGTTCGGCCGCTCGAAATCTCCCTTGTCAGTCTCGCACGCCTGCAGGCGCTTGTACGGAATCGGCGTTTTGGGATCGGCCTTGTTGAAGACCTGCGTCGGACTCACGTCGCCGCGCTTCGTCGGGTCAATGCACCACAGGTGTGCGTTCCCTTCGCCGTGCTCCGGGTCCTCGCCGACGCCGAGATACACCAGTCCGTCGTAAATCACCGGAGTGGCGATCAGCGGATTGCGGGTGGCGCGTTCGAGCATGTACTTCGATTCTTTGGGGTTGCAGTCGAACTTCCAGAGGAGCTTCGACTTGCCTCCGTCCCCTTTCGGATCGAAGCTGTACAGCCAGCCGTCGCCGCCGGCGAAAAGCACCTGCTCGACGCCCCCCAGAACGCCGAAGGCGGGTGACGACCATTGCCCGTGCATGATGTTGCTCCCCGGCGATTTGTCGCTCCACAGGACCGCGCCGGTATTCTTGTTCATCGCCAGAAAGCTGGGGGCGTTCGGCTGGGCGATCACCTTGTGGGCCTCATCCACGCCGTTCGACGTGCAGACGAAGAGCGTGTCGCCGAAGGCCGTCACCGAGCAACTGCACGCGTTGTGCGGCGAAGCGCCGAGTTTGCCCATCATGTCAACTTTCCAGACGATGTCGGCTTCGTCCTTGTTCTGGTTCGGCTCTTCCTTGAAGGGCCCGTCGTTTTCGCCGTCGAGAAAGCCTTCGATATCGAGGCAGGTGATCTCGTCGCGATTCGTGACGTACCACAACCGTTGCCCTTCGACATACGGGCTCGAGCAGATGCCGAGCTGCTCCCAGTCGTTGACGCGGCCGGTCGGCAGCTTTTCGTTCGAATGCTGCCACAGGAACTTGCCGGTCGCCTCGTCAAAGCAGAGCAGGACGCCGAGATCGATTTTATTGGGATAGCGCTTGAGGTATCCGCTGGCATTGTTCGTGCCCACGAAGACCTTGCCATTGGCGATCACGGGGCTGGGATAGGTCTGCGAGCCGAGCCTGGCCGTCCACTTGACGTTCTTGCCCGATTTCACGTCCCATTCAGTGGGAATGTTCTTCGCGCCACTGACGTTATTGCGGTAGCAGCTCTTGCCCAATTGCGGGCTGTCGCCCGGCTTGACGCTCATTTTTCCCAGCGCCTTGTCGGCCTCGGCGACCGGGTCGTACTTCGCGTCATCGGCGGCAGCCAGCAGGGAGGCGCCGAGAAGCGCCACAGGGACGAGAAAAGCCAGAACCGTTCGAATCGAGAGGAGCATGAGGGTCAATCCTGTCTGTAAATTTCGAATTTTGGATTTCGAATTTCGGATTTTCGTTGTGGATTAAGCGTTTCGACCAGAGGAGGACGTTCACGACACCGCGGATGATTCATCCCGCCCCGTCTTCCGGAACCAGTGTCAAAGGATGACGGAATTATCACGCAAAGGCGCAAAGAATTCAGTTCACCCGCGGTCTCGAAATGAGAGCCGGTTCTGAGGGAGATGCACCTCGCCCTGGTTCCTTTGCGTCTTTGCGCCTTTGCGTGATGCTTATTTTATTTCCCGGATCCCGAATTCGAAATCCCAATTCCGAGATTCTGCTGGTCCCAATTCTGAAATTCAGTTGGCCGTCACCTTCACGTTGTCCACGAACACCTCGGCGTCGCTGGCGTTCCCGAACAGGCCGGGGCTGCCGCTGACGTTGGGAGTCTCGTCGGCGGCTTCGATCGTCCACTCCGCCGGCTCGGCTTCTCCGCGGGGCCACACCTTCCCCCGCAGAATGGCCTTGCCGTCCTTGTTCTCGCTCTGGAACTTCATCGTGTACCACGTGTCGTGTTTCCACGCGAACGGAATCGTTTTGGCGAAGCGCAGCTCCAGCCGCGAGACCCACGAGCGGATCTGCAATCCCGGCACGGCCCCGTCCGGCATTTCGACGGCGTTCTCCAGCGCCAGCGTGTACCGCTGGTTGATGACCCCCATCGCCGGCATCTTGTTGTTCCGCATTGAGCCGCGCACGTCGGCTTGGACCGTGTAATCGTGCAGATACGTCTGTCCCATCCATCCCTGGCTGCGGGTCCCCTTGGGGATCGTGCTGATCTTGCACATGACGGCATTGCCGGTGACCGCCCGCGGACCGCGGTTGACGGCCAGCTCGAGCCCGCCCGACGCGTCCTGCGACCATTCCCACTTTTCGAGGATCTTCTCTTTCACCAGCAGATCCAGACTGGCGTCGAATTGTTTCTTCGCCTCGTCGATGCTGGCGGGCTTGCCTTCCCCGGTCAGATCGAAATAGCGGAGAAAATTGGTCCACCCCTGTCGCGGCCCGGCGTCCTGGTACTTGACCATCGGCATGTTTGCGTTGGTGAAGCTCGTCGTGACGTAGATATAAAGACGTGCTGCGCGGGGGTCCTGTCCCTTCAGCGAACTCAGCAGGTCGTCGTCGAGGATGATGTGCCGATAGCCTGCCCCGATCCACGTTTCGGGAACCTTGCCGTTCGAGAAATCGAAGCTCCACGGAAATGCAGGAATCGTGCGGATGCGGGCGGTACTGGTCAGATTGCCCACCCTGGCCGTCACGAAGCTGGCGACGTGCCCGGCGTCGGCCGCAGGCGTCGTAAAGGTTCCGTGCTCGAGCTTCCCCGGGCCCTTCAATTCGTACGTCACCTGCGCGGACTTCGTGTCGAGATAGCGGCCGTTGGCATTGAAGAGGCGGATCTTGAACGTCTGCTTCTGGCCCGGCCGCAGCAGCGATTCGACCGGCGTGATCTGCAACTGGGCCGGCGTCTGGTCCGCCGCCGAGGGCGTCTCGGCCGTCGCCGCCGGCTGCGGGTCGGCCGCGACCGGCGCCTGGTCCCTGTTCCCGATGCAGTACAGGGCGTCGCTGGTCGGAATGTAGATCCTGCCATGCGACACGATCGGCGAGCCATGAATCAACTCGCCCTCCAGCCGCTGGCGGTGCACCACCTTCACCCCTTTTTCGTTCACTTCGACGATTCCCGTGAGGCCGGAACGGACCGCAAAGTAGATTTTACCGTCCGCATAGAGGGGACTGGAAAAGGCCTCGTTGCCCCCAAGCTTCACCCCGGTGATCTCGTCCCCGGTCTTCGGATCGCGAACCGACATCCTGGCGCCGTCGTCGATAATATAGAGTCGGTCGTTGACGAACAGCGGAGCCGCCCGTCCCACCATCACCGTCGGCTTGATCCACAATTGCTTTGTCTTGGTGACGTTGCCCGTCCCCGTGCCGTCAATGGCGAACAGCGCGCCCATGACGGTTGCGTCCGACACGTTCTCTTCCGCGTGCCCGCAGTAAACGGTGTTGCCGACGACGGTGGGAGTCGTGTTGATGCCGCGCAGCGACGCGTCGTACGTCCAGATGATCTTGCCCGTGCGGGGCTGCATGGCGTAGACCGAACCGTCTCCCGAGCCGAAGACGATCGCCGCCTGGCCGTTGAAGTTCGCCACGACGGGAGCGCTGTAGGTCGTATCCATCGGCCGCAGCCGCGTGCTGCTGATCCACACCGCCTGCCCATTGGTTTTGTCGAAGGCCACGAAGCGGTGGGCCGGGACGGCGTATTCCCCCCACCCGGTCATCACGCCGCTGATGATCACCAGATCGTCGAAGACGAGCGGCATGTTCGTCCGGCCGCCATACGTGCTGATCATCCCGTACTCTTCGCTCAGGGAGTGCGACCAGAGCGTCTTGCCGGTGTTTCCGTCGAGGCACTGGAAGTAATCGCACAGCCCGAGAGCGTAGACGTTCCCCGTTTTCGGGTCTCCCACGACGCACGACCATCCGACCCGTTCGGCGGGGGCGTCGGTGAGAAAGACGTTGAAGGCGTTTTCCCAGATTTTCTCCCCCGTTGCCGCGTTCACGCAGATGACTTTTTCCCCTTCGGTCACCGTCTCGGGGTTGTGCCGGCACAGCTCGTACAGCTTGCCGTTCATGACGATCGGCGTGCTGCGCGTCCCCAGCTCGGGCCGTCTCCAGAGGAGGTTCTCGCCCTCGGGAGACCATCGGGCGGGGAGCCCTTTCTCGCGGGAGACGCCGTTCATCTCGGGACCGCGCCAGTGCGGCCAGTCGAGGGGGTCGGGTTTGGCAGCTTCCTGGGCGATGGCCGGGGCGGCAAGTGCGGCCAGCACGGCAAACGAGACGAGACTGCGGAAACCTCGGAGAAGCCGGTGGGCGTGCATGGAGTTTCTCTCGGGAGGCAGGAGGATCAGGCGGGCTGCTCACCCCCGGCGAAGAAAAACCGACGGCGAACTGGGACTCATCGTTCAGCACAGCATTTCTTCCGTGTGAAGATACAACGGGCGAGGAAAACCGACAAGTAAGGCGAGTGGAAATGAGAACGACGAAATCGCAAGGACTTCGTCCCGGCTCCGCCTCGCCGCAGAACGGGGAGCTTCGCTCGCGAAATCCGCATTCCGCATTTTCCGTTCGCTGCTATAATTCGACCAGGATGATCACGTCATTCACCAAATAGCAGGATGCGCCGCGCCATGTCCAAAACCTCTCCAGCAGTTCCTCATATCCGCACGCCGCCCCCGGGACCGATTTCGCGCGAGCTGATCCAGACCGACGAGCGCTTCGTTTCGCCCTCTTACACCCGGTCGTATCCGCTGGCCGTCAAGTGCGGCCACGGGTCGGTGCTCGAGGACATGGACGGCAACCTGTATCTCGACTTCACCGCGGGAATCGCCGTGTGCGCCACGGGACATTGTCATCCGCGGGTGGTGAAAGCCATCCAGGAGCAGGCGGCCAAACTCATCCATATCTGCGGAGCCGATTTCTATTATCCTCCGTTGCGCGATCTGGCGAAGAAGCTCTGCGAGATCGCCCCGGGGAAGTCCGCCAAGCGAGTCCTCTTCACGAATTCCGGGGCGGAAGCCATCGAGGCGGCGATCAAGCTGGCCCGCTACCACACCCGCCGACAGCACATCATCGCCTTTTACGGCGCGTTTCACGGCCGCACGATGGGGGCGCTCTCGCTCACCGCCAGCAAGGTGACTCAGCGCCGCCGCTTCGAGCCGCTCCTCCCCGAAGTGACCCACGTCGGCTATGGCAATTGTTTCCGCTGTCCGTACAACCTGACGTACCCCTCGTGCGCGCTGGAATGCGTGACGCATCTCGAAAAAAAGCTGTTCAGAACGACGCTGCCCCCCGAAGAAGTCGCCGCCATCATCGTCGAGCCCATTCAGGGAGAAGGGGGATATGTCGTGCCGCCCCCCGAGTATCATCGCGAGCTGAAGGCCCTCGCGGAACGCCACGGCATTCTGTTCGTCGTCGATGAAGTGCAGTCAGGGATGGGTCGGACCGGGAAAATGTGGGCCATCGAGCACTGGGGGGTCGAGCCCGACATCGTCTGCACGGCCAAGGGGCTCGCGTCGGGACTGCCCCTGGGCGCCATGATCGCCAAGGCCCAGATCATGGATTGGGAGCAGGGAGCGCACGCCAGCACCTTCGGCGGCAACCCGGTCGCCTGCGTCGCCGCCCTCGAAACGATCGCCCTCGTCGAAGAGGGACTGATGAAGAACGCCGCCGAAGTGGGGGCGTTCCTGATCGGCCGCCTGCGCGAGCTTGCCGCGCGGCATCCGCTGATCGGCGACGTCCGCGGCCTGGGGCTGATGATCGGCGTCGACCTGGTCAAAGACCGCGCGACGAGAGAGACCGCCCCCGCCGAGCGGGATGCCATCCTGCAGCACTGCTTCTCGCAGGGGCTGGTGCTCCTGGGATGCGGCGAAAGCGCGATCCGCCTCTGCCCGGCGCTGGTCGTCACCCGCGAAGAAGCCGAAACCGCCGTCCGCATTCTCGACGCCGCCTTCGCCGAAGCCGAGCGCACCGCCGCCATGGCCGAGGCCGGCGTCGGCCCGTAAGTTCGTAGTCCCGGCTTCAGCCGGGTCACGCCGCGCTGCCAAACTTGCCCTCGCCCCGCCTCAAGACGGTACTACGATTCATCCCCCCTTCGTAAGGGGGGCAGGGCGGGTCGGGTGAAGCGCCTGCGTCACACGCAACCCGGAATCGGTCCCCGCCCAAACAGCGAACACCCGGCAACCCGCGGCGCGTCGTACAGCCGGACACCGCCAAAGCAGCAGGCACGCTCCGCGTGCCGTTCGCCGCGCCAGACGATTTCCAATCTATGCGTCAGTCGATTCATGCATTGACCATCGACGACAGGCCGCGGCATGCGGAGCATGTCTGCTGCTTTCCAAAAGATCCTGACGCGGATTATTCATACTCCCACGAAATGCGGCAGTGCGCCGTAGCAGAACTCGTGAGAGTTCTGACTCCAACGGTAATCGGGGCACCGAATTCTCACGAATTCGGCTACC
>JBLMWR010000908.1:0-10306 GCA_050257335.1 Deltaproteobacteria bacterium
GGGCGACCCGCGCGCCGGACTCGGCCGTGCGATTGACGACCCCCGCGATCTCGACTCCGGGAATCGCCCGGAACCCGGGAATGTGGCGGCTTTTGGTGTTGGCCCCCGCCCCGATGATGCCGATCCGAACAAGCTTCTCCGACATTTTCCTCGCTTCTTTCCGGCGAATGACGATACATGTCCGCAATACAGCGGGCTGCATTTTAGAGCTTTGCCCCCGGAACGGAAAGCGCACGGAATGGGCGGATCGACGGCGGGCATTGCGACCGTTGCGCGGAGTCAAAATCAGCGTCGTCAGGGCTCGCGCCGGCGAGCCGGCCGGTTTATCCGGCCAGTATCCGCGCACAACCTGCCGCGCCGGCTGCGAGCGGCAGATCACGGTGCGGATGTTTCGCACATGCGATCGCGACGCACGCATGACGGTGAGTGCAGGTCACGTGCCACGTGGAGGCGCGTTGCGTTAACCGTGGTTCATTCGATCAGCGTGCCGGGAATGCCCGGGGCCGTCCAGTCACGGAGTGACCGGACTATATAATCTCACGCGGCCCGGCGGGAGATCCCGTCGCAAGCGGCCAGACGTTCGAGAATGACGCGGGCGGCGTTGGCTGTGGCCCCCGCCGTGGCGACTTCGTTGCGAAGCCGCGTCAATTCGGCGGTCTGCCGCGCACGTTCCCCTTCGTCGGTCAGCCAGCGATGCAGAATGTCGGTCATCGCGGCGACGGCCGGCCGGGGATCGTCGATCGGGGCAAACTCGGGCATCACCGGGCGGTCGCCGATCAGATTTGGTAGCGAAAAGTATTTGCAGGTGATCATGACCCGGCAGAACCAGTAGAAAGCCCGGTTGACGCGATAGACCACGACGGCCGGCGTTTTCCGCGCGAGGACTTCCAGGCTGATCGAGCCGGAAACCATCAGGCATACCTCTCCCAGCTCGATGATTTCCGACGTCTTGCCGACGTGCAGTGATACTGCCAGCTCCGGCGAGCGCGCGGCCAGCATCCGCCGGCATTGTTCGCGCTGTCCCTCTTTGTAACAGGCGACCAGAAACCGTACCCCCGGAAGGAGCCGGCTCAGCTTCTTCATGACCCGGATCTGAATCGGAAAGTTATGGGTAATCTCGTGGTTCCGCGAGCCCGGCAGCACGGCCACCGTCCGCACGCCCTCCGGTTCTATACGCCCATGTTCGTTGAGAAATTCGCGATCGAGGGGGCGGGCGGCTACTTCGTCGAAGAAGGGGTGTCCGACGAATTCGGCTGCGATCGAGCGCTTTCGGTACCATTCCACCTCGAATGGCAGGCAACTGACGACGTGGTCGACGAAGTTGCGCATGCGGCGCGCCCGCCAGGGGGCCCAGGCCCACAGTTGCGGCGGCAAATAATAGAAAACCGGGATCCCCAGCTTCTTCGCCCCCCGCGCGATCCACCAGTTAAAGCCCGGAAAATCGACCAGCACGACGGCGTCAGGGCGCTGCTCCGAAAGATACCGGCGCGCTTCGCGGGCCAGGCGGATGAACTTAAGCAGCAGTGGAATGACCGGCAGAAAACCCATCACCGCCAGGTCAGTCAGGCGAAAAAGCAGCCGGCAGCCCGCCTCCTCCATCAGCGGTCCTCCGAATCCGGAACATTCCACTCCCGGAACCCGCCGCTGGAGCTCGGCGACGAGTTTGGCCGCGTGCAAATCGCCGCTCGGTTCACCGACGGAGAAGAAAAGATGCATGAGCGTCCGTTCGCGGCAATTCCGGCTTACGCTGAGGTTCGGAAGGGTTCCCGCGTTTTCGCCGCCTGCGCGCCCCACACGCAGCAGGCCTGCCGGCGGCGCAGCGCGGCCTCGTCGGCGATCTGCTCCCATTCGCGCTTTGTGCGGGGTGAGTCGGGAAGGGCGAGAAGGGCGATCATGAAACCGGCTCGCGACTGCCGCCCCATCATCCACTTCCACGTCGTCGCGTCCAGCAGCGAATCGGCCAGGTACGAAACCGACGAGACCCCGGGAAAGCTTTCCAGATGCCGGAGATAACAGGTCTGCAGGTGGCCGCCCGGCTGATTCGATAACGCCGCATCGACGCGGCGGACAATGATCAGCCGCCCCTGCGGACGAATCGTCGCCAAAAGATGCGCCGTTGCCCGCATCGCCTGGAAGTCAAACAGGTTGCCGCGATGGTCCGGCAGATCGCGGGCCAGGACCACGTCGAAGGAACGCTCCGGAAAAGGAACGCCCACCGCGGCCCGGCTGCACGCATAGCTCAAGTGCCCGGCAGCGGCCTGGGCGGCGGCGATGCACGCGGCCGATTCATCGAATCCCGAGGCCTCGACGGCCAGCTCGTCCAGGAAACGGGTCAGCTCGCCGCGGCCGCAGCCGGCATCGAGGACTCGCGAACCAATTGAAATGTTTCCGTTCCGCACCAGGCGCCGCAGCAGACGTTTGGGGATTCCCGGTTCGGTCGGGACGCGACCGTCAGCCGGATGATACTGAAGCAGCCAGTCCATGGGTCGCCTCAATGCGTCGTGCCCGGTCCCGACGGCGGGACCGGAAGAATCCGTTCGCGACTGTCCGCGATTGTGAAGATGAAAAAAGCGGAATTGCCGGGTATCGTAGCCGGGATGCGGCGGCAGTGTATGCCGATCGCCGGGACTCGTCAATCGGGGTTTGATGGTGCGTCTGATTCTTGCCAGCCAGTCGATTTACCGTCTGGAACTGCTGCGCGGCGCGGGTTACGACGTCGAGGCGGTTCGGGCGGAGGTGGCGGAACCGGATCCGGCGGACTTTCCAGATATGGACGCCGGACTCGTCCACGTCGCCGCTCTCAAGGCTCGGGCCGTGGCGCGCGGCGGGGCGCAGGGGCTCATTTTGGGGGCCGACACGGTGGGCCTGGCCGGCGGAAGAGTCTTCGGCAAGCCCGGCGACCGTGCCGACGCCCGGCGAATGCTCGAAGCGATCTCGGGGACCGTTCACGAAGTCCTCACCGGGTGGTGCCTGTTCCGCACGCGCGATCAATTGCAGATTGCCGGCGTCGAACGTACGACGGTCACGATGCGAAGCTGGACGCCGGACGAGTTTGAAGCGTACCTCGACAGCGGCGAATGGATCGGAAAATCCGGTGCGTACGGCCTTTCGCTTCCCCACGATCCCTTCGTGACGCGTGTCGCCGGCAGTCCCTCGAACGTCATCGGCGTCCCCCTCGAACGCCTGGCGCGGGTCATCGCCGAATTCAAGTTGCTGGGATAGGCGCCAGGGTTGCTGAAGATTCGGTACTGGGGTACCCCTGAGCTTTCCGAGAAGCACTTAAGACGCGAAAGACGCAAAAAGGCAACGACAGTGTGATGACGGACGGGAATATGTTTGCTGTGCGAAGACTAGCTTCGAGCCCTGGCAGGAACGCAGGGCGGATGTTCCGCGACAAAAAATGGAATGGAACCGCCGAGAACGCCGAGATCGTGTAGACAAGAAGAGCGGCTTGATTGCGGTCCTCTGTCGGCGGGCGGCACGGCTACCGCCGCCGGATCGCGAGGAAATCCTGAGAACAGGTAAACCGATATCCGCCGTTCGGCGCGGCGAATTCGCGGCGGACGTATTCATCGAGAGCGCTGCGCAAGGGAGGGGCCGCGATTGGCAACAGGTTCAGCATGAACTCGGCGACGGTGTACGCGGCCGCGGCGTCCCCCGTCGTGACGTGGCTTTCCACCGTTTCCACCCGGCAGTCGTACTGACCGTCGTGCTGCGACTGAAAATCGCGAGCCAGGGACTTGAGATTGAACTGCCGGCCGTGAAAATGATCCACGAGCCCCATGCAGTCGGTGCCGGCGTTCTGTAAAACGACGACCAGTGTTCCCCCGGGCGCGAGGAACGAAGCCAGGCGCTCGAGGTTTGCCTGCCAGTCGGCGGCAGGGATGTAGTAGAAGATGTGCGAGGCCAGAACAAAATCGGCCAGCGGGTCGAGTGCGCAGTCCAGAATCGTGCCCGGAACGATCTCGGCGGCCGGGCAGTTTACCTCGAGATGCCGGCGCAGGTGCGGGTTGGGTTCAATGGCGATCGTCCGTTCGAAGCGGGGCGCGAACCACGCCGTCACTTTTCCGGTTCCGGCCCCGGCGTCCACCATTTGCCGCCGCGCCGCGAGTCGACCGACCTCCTGATCCAGCCATTCCCAAGCCTTGTCCTTCTGATCGGTGTGCGCCAGGAACACCCCGAAGGCCCTCTCGTAGTCGCTGCCGAGAGAGTCGTAGACGGAAACGTGTGCGGCGGTCATGGAGGCCCTTTGCCAGCTTGGCGTTATCCGAGGGCTTGCGCCGCCCGGCTCGCGCGAGAAAATCGTTGATTCCAGTCACTCGTTGCGTTCCAACAGCTTTTGCAAGCCCCGATTGATGAGCCCCTCGACGGCGTTTTGTCCGAACTCCGTGGCGAGCCGGCCCACGACCTGCGGATCGACTTTGGGCTTGCGCAGCGTCCCCCGGATGGGAAGAACGAGGGGCCGTTCCCGGTACGGGCTGAGAAACCTCGCCCGGCTCAGGAGCTGGTCGGAAAAGGAGATTTCCGCGACGAGATCCAGCGTCTGATCGACTCCGACAGAGCCGCGCGTGCGAATGACGAGCTCGCGGACCTTGAATTCCACCGGGCTGTGATAAATGCGGCGGTCCTGCAGCTTGAATTTGATTTCCTGCCTGCCGATGACGACCAGCGGCGTGTCGACCCCAAGAACGTCGCGCGGCGACTTTTCGCCCGACGCGGCGAGGATGTTGCCGATCAGCCCGCCGATCTCGTTGAACAGGGGACCGGGGAGCACCCGTCCCTTGTCGATCGTAAGCCGGCCGCTCAAATCGGCCGCGGCCGGATCCGCGACAGGGAACCGGGTCTCGTCAAGATCGACCGAGAATCGCCCCTCGGCGCGGGTTGCCTGGGAGAGGATCGGCGCGATGAACTGCATCCAGGCCTCGCAGACCTCGTCGGTCAAATCGACGTTCTCGATAATCCGGCCCGCGGGAACGACGACCCGGGCCGGGCCGTCGTTCAAGAGCGCCCGGCCCGCCAGTTTCAGCTTTCCGCCGCTGACCTCCAGTTCGAGCGGGCGCAACGTCACCACGCCCTCCGCGAGCGCCAGATCCATGTCCGCCGCCCCGGCCTGCAGGCCGTAAAGATCGCCGTTCTTCCAGCCCAGCGACGCCTCGCCTTTCATCTCGCGGGGGATCATCGATGGGTGGATTCCGCCGGCGACGGCGGGGTTCCGCAGGGGGCCGTGAATCGAAAACCGCCGCGTCTCCTTTCCCGAAATCTGCACGTGCGGGCCAAGCGTCTCGCGAAACCTCTCGACCATACGATTCATGTCGATCGATGTCTCCCCCTCCAGATCGATCTGGGAGTGCGAGAAGAGATCCGTCAGGCGACCGCTGGCCGTCAGGTGCAGTGCGTCCGAGACCGCCTCGAGCCGCGGAAGTTCAAGCAGATTTTTTTCGCGGACGTACCGCCCCTGTCCCGAGAGGGTCATCCGCGCTTCAGACCAGACCGTCTTCCATTCGTCGGCCGGGACCATCACGATCTCGTCTGCCTTTTTGCGGGCCTCGCGT
Organism: Deltaproteobacteria bacterium; assembly: GCA_050257335.1. Lineage (GTDB taxonomy): Bacteria > Planctomycetota > Planctomycetia > Planctomycetales > Planctomycetaceae > JACQFH01. The sequence continues at coordinate 5,553 of JBLMWR010000908.1, forward strand.
TCGCGGCGGCGGGCCTCCCTTTCCGCCTCGCGCTCGGCGCGCTTGCGGGCCTGCATCGTCTTCCGGTCAAGTGCCTGGCCGGGGAGCAGCGCCGGTGGTCCCGCCGGAACTTCAAACTCGACCGGCTGAATGTCGCCGCGGCGACGTTCGGCCATTCGCCGCCGCTGCTCGCGGATCACCAGGTTGTCGATCTCCGCCCGCGCCTGGACCACAGGGCATTCCTCAGCATCGCGGCTGAGATCGACGGCCAGTTTCACGTTGCCGCGCATCTGCCGCGACGCCGTGTCGAGGAACTGTCCCAGCCGCTCGGTGAGCCGCCCCAGGTCGCAGCCCGCCTCGAAATGGGCCCCGTCGCTGTTCCCGCTGCCGGTGATGCGGACGACATCTGACAGGCATTCCAGCGAGTCGATCTGCCACCGTCCCTGTTTCCGGTGCAGGTCGAATGTCAGCGCGAGGGGGCGGTCCCACTCGATCGGTTCGCCGCCGACCTGGCCCGCCAGCCGCGTCGTTTCGATGCGCCCCTTCCACCTCCATCGGTCGGCTTGGGACAGGCTCGCCAGCTCGAAGCCGAGTTTGCCGTCGGTCAACACGGCCCCGTCGCGCATGGGGAGCGTTTGCGGCAACATGCGGAGGAGCGCCACGAGATCGAGCGCCCCGCGCACCGAGAAATTCGGGCTCTCGTTCTGCCCGTTTTCGCGCCGCTCGCGGCTGGCAGCGGGCGCGTCGCCGACCGGAAACGCGCCGCCCCCGTCGAGCCGGCAGACGTCGGTGACGGCGACCAGTTTTTCGATCCGGCAGCGGGCCCCGTCCGAGGAGAATCTCAGGTGAAAGCCGGCCTGCTCAAGTGTCGGATGGTCGTTTCCCAGCCGGTCGGGCCATGTCACCTGGAAGTTCCTCGCTGCGAGCTGGCAATCTCCCGCGACCTCCTGGCCGCCGGATTTCGCGTTCGCGCCGGAATGGAGCCGCAGATCCGCGGATATGGTCCCCGACAGATCGAGTCCGGGTGCGAAACGGCCCAGAAGCGGACCGAGCGCGGCAAGCGGCAGATTTCCCGTCTGTACGACCCCCTTCCATTCTCCGAACGAATGGTCATCCCCCCCTGCGGCGCTCGACCAGGCGACATCGACCTCGAGCGGTTCGGCGCCAGGGGCGTCGGCCAGCTCGGCCCGCAATCGCAGCCGATTGGGCGACGTGCCGTCCGGTTCGGTGGCCGTCTTGACCGCGACGTTTTTCCACTCGACCATGCGGCCGGTCGTCACGTCGGTCGCCCGCACGATTCCGTCCACGATCTCAACCGCTTTCTCGCGGCGCTGTCGTTTTGGATGGGCCAGGACCGGCGCCAGGGCGTCTTCGACGTTGCTGCCGTCAGGTCGCATCAACATGTTCACTTCCAGTTTTTCCAGGCGGACGTGCACCGGCACGGTGGGCCGGGTGGCCAGTTGCCAGACCGAGCGGTCTTCGAGCACGCGGGCGACCTTGACGAAGGGCTGCCCGTCGGGCGCATAAAGCTCGATGTCCCACAGTTCGATCGGCCCCCACCATGACAGCGAGGCCCGGCCGACCCGGATCTCCTCGGCGAATCCGGGGAGCCGGAATCGCGGCAGTTGGTGCCGGAGCGTGGACCACGACAGAATCTGCGGCGCGAAGGCAAGGAACAGCAACGTCCCCAGGAATCCGCAAACAGCGAGCTTCGTCCAGAGGCGCCGCCGGCGCGGCGCGGGGAGCGTTTTCGGAGGTCCTCCGCTCGTCGGTTTTTCCGGCTCGTTCATCATCCGACCTCGTTCCGTCGCTGACATGGTCGATTCCCTTCGCCGCCCTGGCCGACTCCGATCCTGATCTCATTCGGGACCGGGGGATTCTAATGCAACTGCACGGATCGGCGAAAGGCGGAACCCGCCGAGGGAGTGTCCCGATTGGGCGACGGCCGCGCGAAAATGCCCCGGCCGCTTTGGAGCGGAGGGGGCACCGGGCTCGCAAATCAGGACGCCACCACCGCCGTGCGGACTGCATGGGGTTGCTGCAACTCGACTGCGCAAATTCCCTTGATCAGCCCGCTTCTTATCAGCAGATCAATCTTTCAGCTCGAAACCGGGATGACTCCTGCTTCCCAATCTTGCACCCGCCAGAAATGTCAGGAGCGCCCAGAAATGCCAAGCCCTGCGAATCTGATATTTTTGAACTTCTCCGGGATTTTCTGGGTCTTTCTCCAGAAATGTCAAGATGCAGGAAAAATCAGCCCCTGCTCTGAAAAATCAAATCTTGTTGATTTCTCCGCGACCGCGGCATTCTTGGCGGTTGAATCTCGCGATCTGCCGGGCGAAAGGCTGCCTACCTGGGAGGACACAGACTTCGTCTGGGAGCACCCGGATGCCGGCAGACCTTCATCCCTCCATTTTGCCTCGCCGTTTGCAGTTCTGACAATTCCAGAATCCGCGATCCGGGCGTCTCACGGGGCGATTTTCGAAAATATTTTCCAGATTTGGAGAATTTTTCCAGATTTGGGTCCACTCGCACGTCAGGCCTTCTTCTTCGTGTCGTCGAGGCGACGAATTGTTGAAATCCGCCAGAGGGGGGAGTAGAGTGTTGCTTCAACGCGTTGGGCGCGGCCCTCGGGTGTTGCCGGAACGACTTGCCAGCGGACCACTCACAGGAGACAGCTCATGTCGGAAACCTCGCGGCCGTCGAAACCGGCCGGTAAGAGCTCGTCGCGTCCTTCAGCGCCCCGTTCCGGACCACCGCAGCTTCCGCCGCGGGTCGTGAAGAAAAAGAAACCCGTCAAGCGGGAGTCGTCGGGCGCGAAGCGGCAGAGCGGCCCCTCCGATCCTCCGTCGGAATTTCTCATTCCCTTGATCCTCGTCGTCGTGGGCCTGGCCGGGACTGCGGCGACGACGGTGATGCTCCGCCCCGAATCGATCCCCCTCGGTCTGTGGGTCGCGATTCGCATGACGATTGTCGTCGTCTCGGCGCTCCTCACCTACGGCGCCCTTTTCATCGCCGCCCAGGTGCTCGATACGGATTACGGGTATATTTCCACCGGGGCCCTGAAGGTGGCGGCGATTACGCTGACGCAGGACTGGGTGGGGGATGTGGCCACGAAAATCCCGGTTCCGTTTCTCCCGTGGATCGTCGCGGTCGTGACGACCTACGGCATGTTCATGTACTTCTTCGACCTCGACCTCCGCGAGGCGATCTCGTCGGTGGTGGTCGTGCGGCTGGTGCATTTTCTCGCCTTTGTGCTGTTATTCGTCGGCATCATCGGGGTTGTCGCCGGGGGAAAGGGGGTCGATCTTTCGGTCCCGGCGGCGGTCTTGGGATCTGGCGACGCGGACAAGATGGAGGACGACGAAGAAGAACCAGTCGACGCCAGGGACATTCCCATCGATTTCAGGGAAATGGACGCCAATTAGCGGCGGCAGGGCGGCAGTCGCATCGCAAGCAATCGATGGACCCGATGGTACTGGGGCCGTTTGACTCCAGCACCGCGGCGCCGGGACAGCCGGGGTGCTTTTTGCGAAGCTGGCCCACCCGCGGCTCTCTTGCAGATCCCTCCGTCGGCCGTTATGCTTTTGCTCCTTCCAAACCATGAGGTTACGTCGTCCGGAGCGTGAGAGAGAAACATGGCAGTGACAGGCAAGCTGGTCGTCAAAAGGCGTACGGAACAGGGCTCCCGCGAGTGCCGGCGGTTGCGCGACAACGGGCTCGTTCCCGCAAACATGTACGGGCACAAGCAGGAAGCCGTGCCGCTCACCGTGTCGGCGGCCGAACTGGCCCCCCTCGTTCGGGGAGGGGCCCGCGTCCTCGACGTCGACCTGGACGGAAAAGTCGAAAAAGTCCTGTTCCGCGAGGTGCAGTGGGATCATCTCGGCAAAGACGTCGTGCACGTCGATCTGTTGCGCGTCGATCCGAACGAAAAGCTGACGGTGGAAGTGAAGGTCGAGCTGAAGGGCACGGCTCCCGGCACGCTCAGCGGCGGCGTTCTCGATCACACGCTCCGCACGCTGACCATCGAATGTCTGGCCATCGAGATTCCCGACAGCGTTCAGGTCAAGATTTCAAGCCTCGAGATCGGTCAGGCGCTTCACGTCCGCGATCTCGAAGTCCCTCCGCACACCCGCATTCTGAACAACCCCGATGCGGTCGTCGTTCGCGTGGCGCAACCCGGTGCCGAGATCGAGCTCGCCGCGCCTGTCGTCGGTGAAGAAGGCCCCGCGCAGCCTGAAATCATCGGACGCAAGGTGGCCGAAGAAGAGGGGGAGGGAGAGGCCGAGGCGGCGAAGGAGAAGAAGAAATAGGCGGCTCGTTTGGGCCCGCGATTCACGGCTCGAGATCCAGAACAAGAATCGCCGGAGGGCTCGCCTTCGATTTCACAGGTCCCGCAACCCGGCTGTCCGGCAGCCGGGTTGTTTTTTGACCCGAACACGCGCATGCTCGGTTCCATGAAAGTGGTGGTTGGACTCGGAAACCCCGGCAAGAAGTACGCGGGCACGCGGCACAATGTCGGATTCGAGGTTCTCGCCGAGCTGGCGCGCCGCCACGGGGGGGCTAAGCCCAGGGTCAAATTCGAAGCCGAGATGACCGAGGTGCCGGTCGCCGGCCGGAAGCTCATTCTGGCAGCCCCTCAAACGTACATGAACGCCAGCGGCCGTTCGGTGCGGCAAATGGTCGATTTCTATCAGATCGCGGCGACCGATCTGCACGTGGTCTGCGACGACATCAATCTGCCCCCTGGAAAGCTGCGCATCCGCCGGTCGGGT
>JBLMWR010000909.1:0-5756 GCA_050257335.1 Deltaproteobacteria bacterium
CGAGTTCAAGGATGGCTCGACCGCGATGATCGGGCGGCTGCAGGTCGAGCTCAACCGCGATCCGGGAGACCCGAAAGATTTCACCTCCGCCTTCGGGGCCGCGCGCAACCTGGTGATGGAAATCCCCAAGAAGAAAGACGCCATCGAAAAGGCGACGGGACCCGAGCGGGCCAGGCTGCTCAGCGATTTGCAGCCGATCCTAAAGGAATCGGCGCGGCTCCTCAACATCGGCCTGGCGCTGGCCAACGCGAAAGACGACCCCAAGGAAATCAACCAGGCACGGCATTTTCTGGCGTATGTGTATTTCACGATGCGCGACGGCGCCGTCGACCGCAGCTACGATGCGGCGGTGCTGGCCGAGTACGTCGCCCGCAAGGCGATGAAACTGCAGCCGGAGCTGGCGCTGGAAGCCGCGTATCTCGCCCAGGCCGCGTATATCCAGGCGTACCATCACCCCCCCGATGACCCGCGCGTCGCCGAGGCCAAACAGGCGGCCGATTTCCGGCGGATCATCGGAATCTGCAATTTCATCACCGAAAACTGGTCGGCGCACGAGATGGCAAACGATGCCCGCATGGCGCTGGGACGGGTGTACAGCGAAATCGGACAGCCTGGGAAAGCGGCCCAGATTTACGATCAGATCCCGGAAACATCCGCCAAGTACCTCGACGCGCAGCTCGAAGCCGGGAACGCCTTCTGGTACGCCTACCTCAGCGAATCGGTGAAGCCCGAAGCGGAACGCAAGCCCAAAGAAGAACTCGACAGCCTGCTCAAAAAATCGCAGGAGATTCTGCAGAAGGGGATCGCCAAGTTCGAGGCCCAGCTTCCGGGCGAAGCGAGCCAGGTCGAGGAATCGAAGCTGGCATACCTGACCCGCGCGAAATTGAATTATTCGCAGATTCTCAACGGCTCGGGGGACTACAAGGGGGCCCTGGCGGTCCTCAAGGAAGGCAAGCTCCCCGTTGCCGCCGCCGTCGCCGTCCCCGATGGAGAACCACGCCCGCCGAAAGGCGGAATCAAGAGCCGGCAGTACGCCGGCGTCGTTTACCAGGTCATCCTTCGTACCTACGTGGGATTGCAGGACCTGGAGAAGGCCCGCGAGACGATGCGCGAACTCGAGAAAATCGTCGGCACCGGCGGGGGCGGCGCTTCGCTGACGAAGATCTACGTCGATCTGGGAAAAGAATTGCAGAAGGAAGTCGAGCGCCTGCAGGCTGCCAAGGACCCCCGCCTGGGAGAGGTCCTTAAGTCGTTCGAAACGTTCCTCCAGGATCTCGCCGGTCGCACGGCAGGGCAGGATTACAACAGCCTGACGTGGGTCAGCGAAACGTACCGGGCCCTGGGTGAAGGCCTGCAGCAGGGAGATTCGGCCAAGGCCGAAGGGTATTTCGCGAAGGCGGCCGGAGCCTTGCAGACGCTGCTCGACGAAAATGAAAAGAAGCCCGACTTCATCCCTTCCGGTGCGGTGCTCGGAGTAAAACTGAAACTCGTGAAGTGCAAACGCCTCCAGAAGGACTTCGACGAGGCGCACAAGCTGATGCTCGCCATTCTGGCCGAGAAGAGCCGCGCTCTCGACGTGCAGGAGGAAGCGGCACACCTTTTCCAGGACTGGGCGGCGCGCGGCGGGCCCGACGACGTCGATAAATGGGAAATCGCTATTGAGGGCGGGGCCAAAAACAAGAAAAGCAAGGAGGACCGCAAGGTATGGGGCTGGTTCGGCCTTTCGGAAAAGCTGAAGTCGAGCCTGTTGAACAGTCCCAACCCCGAATACGAACAGAAATACCTCGAGGCCGGTTATAACGTCGCCGACTGCTGGCTGAAGTACGCCGGAGCGCAATCGACGAATGTCGCCCGCAAGAAATTGCTGGCCGAGGCGTACAAGGCCGTGGAACGTCCCGCCATGCTGATTCCCAGCCTGGGGGGAGGCGAAACCTGGGCCCGGTACAATCTCCTGTATCGCAAGATCCAGCAGGAGATGCTCGATCTGGGAATGGAACAGATGCGGGGCAAAGAAGTCGCCGATCTCGAACGCCGCAGCCTGTCCCGCGAAGAACGCGAAAAGGCCGAAGCCAAAACGCGGGAGATCCTGGGGAGCGATGAGCTGGCATCGGCCGACGAGGACGTGACAACCGCAAAACCGAAACAGGGGAAGAAGAAAAAAGCCAAAGCGGCGGCGGTCAAGCCGAAGTCCGCTTCGGGGACCGCCTGGATGGCGGCGGTGGCGGTGCTGGTTGTGCTGGCCGGCGGCGGGGCGTATTTCTACCTTGCGGGCGGAAAGAAAAAGAAATCCCGCCGGGTCGCGTCCACCAGCGAACCCGATCTTGAATTCAACGAACCGCGACCGCCTGCCACGAGAGTCAAACGCTGAATGCGACTTTTGTTGATACGACCTGCAGTTTACTGGATTACGATCATCATGACCCGACGAAACCTGATTTGTGTTCTCTCGCTGTCCGTTCTCTTAACTTCTGCTTCCTCCGCCCGGGCGGCCGAGACGATCAACCGCAAGCGCGACAAGGCCATTTCGGGCGAGGTCACCGGGATGACCAAAACCGAAGTCACGGTCAAGGTGACCGCTCCCAAGGCCGACACGATCAAGGTCCCGGCCAATGAAATCGCCAGCATTGCCTGGAGCGGCGAGTCGGCGGACTGTAACGTGGCCCGCAAAGATGAAGAGGGGGGCAAGTACCAGAAGGCCATCGACGGCTACCAGAAAGCCCTGCAATCCAGCAAATCGCCCAGCGCCAATCTCAAGAACGATCTCGAATTCGGAATCGCCCGCGCCAGCGGGAAAATGGCTCTGGCCGACAGTTCCAAAATCGACGAGGCCATCAAGAAGCTCGAAGATTTCCGCTCCAAACAGGGGGACCACTACCGCTTCTACGACGCCGTCAACCTGCTCGGTCAGCTTTATTCCGCCAAGAAGGACTTCATCAAGTCCAGGCTGGCGTTCGACACGCTCGGCAAAGCTCCGTGGAAAGAGTATCAGATGGCCGCCAAAGTTGCGGGAGGGCGGTTGGCCTTGGCGGAAAACAAGCTCGACGAGGCCGCCGCCGAGTACGAGGCGGTCGTGGCCATGCAGGCGGAAGGGCCGGTCGAGGAGTCGCAGCGGCAGGAAGCGGTTCTCGGCAAGGCGCGCGTCATGATCCTGCAGAAGAAGTTCGACGACGCGCTGAAGCTGCTCAAAGAGGTGATCGACAAGGCCCCGGCCGACGATTACAGGGTCAACGCCGAGGCGTATCTCCGGCAGGGGGACTGCCTGCGGGAACAGGGGAACGACACCGACGCCGTGCTGTCGTACCTGGCGGTCGACGTCCTGTTCGCGTCGGAAAAGGCGATGCATGCGGAGGCACTCTACCGCCTGGCGGGCCTGTGGGAGAAGGTCGGGAACAAGCCCCGCGCCGACGAGGCGCGGGAGAGGCTCAAGAGCGAGTACGAGAACAGCGAGTGGGCGAAACAGTTGAAGGCGCCTGCGGCGGGGTGAGCGTGACTTGAAATTTGGGATTTCGGATTTGAAAATCCGAAATTCCAAATCCCAATTCCGAAATTCTCTCTACGGTGCCATGCATGCCACGTCTGAGTGGTAAGGTCGCGGTTGTCACCGGTGGGGCCGGCGGCATCGGCAAGGCGACCTGCGAGCTTTTCGCCCGCGAAGGCGCGGCCGTCGTGCTTGCCGACGTCGACGTCGAAAAGGGCCAGGCGCTGGCCCGCGACATCGCTTCGCGCGGCGGCCGGGCGCTGTACGTCGAGACCGACGTGGCCGACGAAGCCGGCATCAGGCGAATGGTCGCCCAGGCGGTGAAGTCCTTCGCGAAAATCGACATTCTCGTCAACAACGCCGCCGTGTTCGTCCTGCGGGGCATCGACGCCACGGTGGAAGAATGGCGGCGGATTCTGGACGTCAACGTGATCGGCGTGTCGCTGGTCACGAAGCACGTCGTCCCGGAAATCCGCAAGGCCGGGGGCGGGGCGATCGTCAACCTCGGTTCGATTTCGAGCTTCATCGCCCAGCCGCAGTTCGTCACCTACAACGCCACCAAGGCCGCCATCGCCACGATGACCCGCTGTATGGCGCTCGACCTGGCGGCGGACAACATACGGGTGAACGCCGTCTGTCCGGGGACGGTGTGGACGCAGATCGTCGAGCGGATCACGCGCGAACAGGGAATGGACCGCAAGGCCGCCGACGCCGACCCGGGCTGGGGCGGGGCCTCGATGCTCAAGCGCATCGCCGAGCCCGAGGAAATCGCCAAAGCCATCCTGTTTCTGGCCTCGGACGACGCCTCGTACGTCACCGGCGCCCACCTGATGGTCGACGGGGGCTACACCGCGGCGTAGCGGAGCGAGACGACTACATTACGCGGCGGTTTCTGCTACAATTACGGGTGAAAGTCCGAATGTCCCCTCATTTGGGGGATTTCGCTGCATTTTACAATCAAATCACACAGGATGGGTCGCGGTTATGGCCGACGGCGAACGCACGCTGGCGCTGTTCATTGATTTCGAAAACCTGGCGCTGGGCTTCCAGGGCGCCCGCGGGCGGTTCGACATGGGGCGCGTCCTCAAGCGGATGGTCGAAAAGGGAAAGATCGTCGCCAAGAAGGCCTATGCCGACTGGGGACGGTATTCGAGTTACACCGAGGCCCTGCACGAGGCGGCCATCGAGCTGATCCAGATTCCGCGCCGGGCGCAAACGGGCAAGAACTCGGCCGACATCCGCCTGTGCGTCGACGCCATGGATCTGGCGTATTCGAAAGAGCACATCGGCACATTCGTGGTCGTCTCGGGGGACAGCGATTTCTCCCCGCTTGTGTCGAAACTGAAGGAGCTGGGCAAGCACGTCATCGGCCTGGGGATGCAGCCGTCTACGTCCGACCTGTTGCGCGACAACTGCGACGAGTTCATCTACTACGAAGATCTGGAAACCGTCCCGACCGACGTCCCCAATCTCGATCCGCAGGTTCCGGAGGTGAAGCGCAAGGCGTTTACGCTGCTGGTTGAGGCGCTCACGGCGCTGCGCCGCGAGAACAAGGAACGGCTCTGGTCGTCGATGATCAAGGACACCATGAAGCGACTCAAGCCGTCGTTCAACGAGACGTACCACGGCTATCGCACCTTCAGCGCCCTGCTCGAAGATGCGCAGGCACAGGGGATCCTCGCCCTCGAGACCGACGATCGCAGCGGAACGTACGTGGTGACGAGCTTCGGCGAAGAAAAGCTGGCGCCGGCCTCTCCAGCCCGTAGGCGGCGCCGTCGCCGCTCGCGCCGCCGGGGGGGGAGCGGCGGCAGCCGCGAGCGCGAAAACGTCGAATCGCCCGCCGATAACGGCACCTCGCCGGCTCCGGCCGACAACCTTCCCCCCGAGGCCTTCGACGAAGAATTCATTCCCTGGCCGGACGAATGAGAGTTACCGAAAACGTCCTGTTGGCATAAACGGGTTCGCCTCGGTTGAGTGCAGCGCCGACGGCCAGAATGTAGCCGACGCCGGTGTCGCGCAATATCTCGCCCAGGGCCGCTTCGGAAATCGGGCCGTCCGATCGCCCGCCAGTCCAGCGTGTGACGCGGTTATACCGCCGGGCCCATTCCAGGATCCCGGCGGCGTCCTGCGGGCAGTCTTTCCAGGTGAGGTACTCGGCGCGCTGCGCGTACCACTTGAAACCCACGTTGTCTCTCGGGGTCAGAAACAGGGCATCGGACGGCGTATGCTGCTCGATCCAGCGGCAGGTATCGACGAAGTCCCGCCATTTATCAGGCGG
>JBLMWR010000910.1:0-6818 GCA_050257335.1 Deltaproteobacteria bacterium
CGCCGGGGCTCATCCACGTCGGTGAGCTGATCCGTGTGGGCGACGTCTGGAAGATGACGTCGCTTCCCGTGCCGCTGGAGGGAAATGCGATCCAGCTCGCTCCGGGACTGGTGCTCAGCGAACCTCTGGCCGGCGGCGTCGGACCCGCACCTGTCGCGACGGACAGCTCGCCGAAGATGCAGGAATTGATCGAGCGGCTGCGAAAGTTGATGGAGAGCCCCCCCGCGGCCACCGCGGGCCGGCCCGTCGTCGAGAAATATCAGAAGGAGCTGGAAGGGGTGCTCGGGGACCTCATCGATGAATCGAAGACGGACGAGGAGCGCATGCAATGGCGGCGCCAACTGATCGACGCGATCGCCGGGGCGGTCCAGTCGGGATTCGATCCGTCCGGGATCGCCCGTCTGAAGAAAATCAAATCGGGAATTTCGAAGGAGGAGCCGAAGTCTCCGCTGCTGGCGATGATCGACATTCGCCTCTTGAACGCGCAGTATTTCGTCGACATCCAGGCCGAAAAAGACAACGACGAGCGCGCCAAGATTCACGAGCGCTGGATGGGCGACATCGAGGATTTTCTCGAGGCGAACCCCAAAGCCGAGGACGCTCCGGAAGCCGCCTGGCAGTTCGCGTCGAACGTCGAGTTCGCCGGCAAGCTCGAAAAAGCCGGGAAATGGTATGAGCGGATTGTGGAAAACTACGAAGACACTCCGGCCGCCGTCCGTGCCCGCGGGGCCCTCAAGCGGCTTGACCTGGTGGGAAAGACGCTGGTCCTCACCGGCACGTCCCTGTCCGGCAGCACGGTCGACGTCAAGCAGTTCCGGGGCAAGATCCTGTGCGTCTACTTCTGGGACACCAGCAGCAAACCGGCGGTTGAAGACCTGCCGCTGCTCAAAGGGCTCTACGATGCGCATCGCGCGCAGGGCTTCGAAATCGTCGGGGTCAACCTCGACCCCGTCAAGGCCGCCGTGGCCCCGGTCCTGACGCAGCACGGCGTCAAATGGCCGCAGATTCACGAGCCCGGCGGACCGGAGAGCGCCCTGGCAAAGGAATTCGGCATCAATTCGCTCCCCACGATGTTCATCGTGGATGCGGACGGCAAGGTGCTCAACCGGGGGGCCAGCATCGCCGATCTCAAGACCACGCTCGCGGAGAAGCTGGCGAAGAAGTAGATTGGATTCATGCCCCTCGCCAGCCTCTTCAAGCGCTTCAACCGCCAGGTCAAAGGGGTGGTGAAGCAGGCGATTATCAGCCATCACCGCCGCAGCGGGGCAGTTCTCTTCAGCGACACCACGCTCCGCGACGGCGAGCAGATGCCCGGCGCCACGCTCGAACCGGCCGACAAGCTGCGCATCGCTCTGGCCCTCGAAGAGGCCGGGGTCCATTCGCTCGACGCCGGTTTTGCCGCTTCGTCCCCCAGCGAGATCGAGGCCATCCGGCAGATGGTCGGCAAGGTGAAAAAGCCGGTCCTCACGTCGCTGTGCCGCACGGTCCGCGGCGACGTCGATGCGGCGTACGAGGCGCTGCACCAGAATCCGGCCCACAAACGGGGGGTGAGCCTGTTCGTGGGGACGAGCCCGCTCCACCGGCGATACAAGCTGCAGAAGACCGAAGCCGAGATTCTGTCGATCATCACCGATTCGGTCGCCTACGCCGCGGAAAAGTTCGAAATCGTCGCCTTCAGCCCGGAAGACGCCAGCCGGACGGAATTGAGCTACCTCGTCGAAGTGTATCGCGAGGCGATCGATGCCGGCGCGACGACGATCGGGTTTCCCGACACGGTGGGGGTGTGCACTCCCGAAAAGGCGCGGCGTTTCATCCGCCACATCCAGGACAACGTCCCCAATATCGACAAGGTGCTGGTGGCGGTCCACTTCCACAACGACCTGGGGCTGGCGGTCGCCAACACGCTGGCGTGCATCGAGGAGGGGGCCAACGTCGTGCAGTGCACGGTGAACGGCATCGGTGAACGGGCGGGCAACGCCTGTCTCGAAGAAGTCGCCACGGCGCTGGCTCTCAATCAGGACCAGTACGGCCGCGAAGCCAGAATCGACACCACGAAGTTGTACGCCCTGAGTCATCTGGTCGAGGAGCTGACCGGCTGCCGGCTGGCGGTCAACAAGCCCATCTCGGGCCGCACGATCTTCGCGACGGAAGCCGGCATCCATCAGGACGGGCTCCTCAAGAACCCCGATACGTATCTGCCGTTCCGTCCCGAGATGGTCGGCGCGTCGGGAATCGAGCTGGTCCTGGGCCGGCACTCCGGCCGCCGTGCCGTCGCCCACCGACTGCAGGAACTGGGCCTGGCCGCCACCGACGACCGGGTGTCGGTGGTCCTGGAAGGGATCAAGAAGGTCCCCAAGGGGACGATTATCGACGATGCGCTCCTGCGGCAACTTGCGGTGCAATGATGCGAGTCACGCAGGGCATGCTTTGGCTCGCAGCAATCGACGTTGAACCCAAGCCGCCGAGGGCAGCCTGAACAGCTCGCCAGATCGCGCAGTGGCGTACTCAGTCCACAGTCAGCCGCGGGAGACCCGCATAGCGCGGAGCCGCCGGATCGGCACAAGGTACGGGCACTCTGTACCGAGTACCGGGCCACTCGGTTGCACGTGCGCAACATCCACATGGCCAATAACTTGCGACCCGCTCATCTCCTGTTCGCCGAAAAATCCGGAAAATCCGCGCAGATTTTCCGAACCTTTTGGAAGAAAATACCGTCTTAGGCGAAGAGACTATCCGTCTCAACTTCACGAAGCGTGTATAATCTTCGGGCTCCCGTGGGGAGCCGGGCGTCAGGGTTGGCGCCCTTTTCTGATCCGTTTTTGTGACTGCGGCGATCGCAGGAGGTGCTTCGATGTTACTGACCAGCCAAAACCGTATTGCGGTGAACCAGGCGAATTCGGCCAACGTGGCCGGGCATGGTCTGGCGGCTGTCGTCGTGCATCAACCCTCCCCGGCGATGCGCCCTGATTCGGGGATGCGACGTACACGGCGCCCCATCGGTATCACGCCGACGTTTCCGAAGTCGAAACGTCGGCTGAACGATGCCCGTCGGCATTTGCCGGAATGTCGCGCGGCTGAGATGTCACTCAGTCCGCGACTGTGGGCCAGTCTTGTGCTCAGCAAGACGGCCCGCGGCTAAGTCAGCCGCTCTGCCGCGTGCGTTCGTCGTCTGATGGATTTTGACAGGTTGCCGGCGAGGGATGCCGGTCCTGTCCGCCCGATTGCTTTTCTCCGGTTCCGGCGTTTTCGCAGAAACGCCCCACCGGCTGCGAAAGGCAACGGGAGCAGCCTTCCGCTGGTTCCATCAGTTTCAGCCCGCAAAGTCACCGTGATGGCCGGAGCCGTCACCCGTTGCCGTGCCGGATTTCCAGGTTTCCCTGAGAGCGAAACCCGGTCCCGGACGGAAGGATCAGTCATGAACGAGATTGAGACGCTCGAACTGGTTCGCCTGGCGCGAGCCGGAAACCGCGAAGCCTTCGACCAGTTGGTCGTGCACTGCGAGCCGATGGTTTTTGCCATCGTGCTCCGCCGGCTGCGCAACCGGTCGGAAGCACTGGAAGTGACGCAGGACGTGTTCATCCAGGTTCTGCGGAAGCTCGGGCAGCTTCGGGAGCCGGAGCGGTTCGCGGGCTGGCTGCGGCGGATCGCCGTGCGTCTGGCCATCAACCGGGCCGTCCGGCGGCCGCGCGAATCGCTCGGGGACAGCGCGGCTCTGGGGACGGTCCGCGCGAAGAACGGCAATCCCTTCGAAGGGGTGGTCGCGAACGAGAACGCGGCATGTGTCCGGGAATGCCTCGGCCACCTGCGCGATCTGGACCGCCGGACCCTCGTCGCCTTCTACTTCGAGGGACGCTCGCTGCAGGAGATGAGCGCCGAGTTCGACAGCCCGGTCGGCACGATCAAGCGCCGGTTGCACACGGCCCGCAACCGGCTGCGCGACAAACTGACCGATCTGCAACTCGTCGGGTAATGGGCCTCGTGCCCGTTTAGCGGCGACGCGGAGCGGAGCATCTTCGACACTTGATGCTCCGTTGCGCGTCGCCGCTAAATTTTTTCGACCCACAACGAACCTGCGGGTGACGCATGACAAATGTCCACGTCCTGATTGCTTTCCGTCATACGATTGTGACGATGATTCCGCCGCGCGCCGGCAGACGGCTCGTACCATATTGCAGGACATGGACTTGGGATTCGTCCCTTGTGCGGCTTTAAGCCCCCCACCGGCCCCTCGCGGCGCGCATCGGTATTGCAGGAATTGGCAATTTGGGGAATAATTAAGTGTGGTTTGCCCAAACCAGGCGGCGGTCGCGGAGGACTGCCGCTGGAATGACGGCCGGGCTTCCACAGCCCGGTCTGCGGAAAATCCCATTTTAACAATTCGGTGATCTGGCCATGGACGGTCACCCTTCCCCGCTGCGTTCTTCCTCGCGGAACAACCAGGCGTGGCGTTTGAGCCTGCGCCTTTCCAACCGCGTCGCCGGCCCCACGGGGAGGTTGTGGAAGGACTCCCATCCCGCCAACTGAAAAAAGGAGTATGTGCTGTGGGAGATGGACGCGCAATTCTCAAGCAGATCAGCGAACGCAAGAACCCCGATGTTTATCGCCACGAGCATTGGGAGGGCTCGTTCACCGACTATCTGGACATCGTCCGCCAGCACCCGGGGGTGACGCGCAACGCGTTCCAGCGGTTGTACGACATGGTCATGTCGCATGGCAGCTACCCCATCGAGGGGAGCAAAGAGAACCTCGTCCGCTATTCCTTCTTCGACGACCCCGAAAATGACGGCCGCGACGCCATCTTCGGACTCACCAAGCCCCTGATGGAGCTCGTCAACGTCTTCAAAAGCGCCGCGCTGGGGTACGGCAGCGAACGCCGCGTGCTGCTGCTCCACGGGCCGGTGGGGAGTTCGAAAAGCACGATCGCGCGGCTGCTCAAGCGGGGCCTGGAGCGCTACAGCCAGACCGACGCCGGAGCCTGCTATTCCTATGGCTGGCGGGAGCCGTCCGGAACGATCACCTGGTGTCCGATGCGCGAAGAACCGCTGCACCTGGTGCCGGCCGACGACCGGCCGCATGTCGCCGACTTCCTCAATGAGGGGCATTCCGGCGACCATGAGACGCCGAAGGTCGAGATCTCGGGCGATTTGTGCCCGCTGTGCCGATTCATGTTCAACGAGCGCCTCAAGTCCGCCGACGGGAACTGGACCAGAGTGATGGAGGACGTCGTCGTCCACCGCGTCTTCCTGTCGGAAGCCGACCGGGCCGGGATCGGGACGTTCCAGCCGAAGGACGAAAAGAACCAGGATTCGACCGAGCTGACGGGAGACATCAACTACCGCAAGATCGCCGAGTTCGGGAGCGAAAGCGATCCGCGGGCGTTCAATTTCGACGGCGAGTTCAATATCGCCAACCGCGGGCTGATCGAGTTCATCGAAGTCCTCAAGCTCGACGTGGCCTTCCTGTACGACCTCCTGGGGGCCTCGCAGGAGCACAAGATCAAGCCCAAGAAGTTTCCGCAGACCGACATCGACACCGTCATCATCGGGCACACCAACGAGCCCGAATACCGCAAGCTGCAGTCCAACGAGTTCATGGAAGCCTTGCGCGACCGGACCGTGAAGATCGACGTGCCGTACGTCACGCGCCTGAGCGACGAGATCCACATTTACGAGAAGGACTACAACGCCCGCCGGGTGCGGGGCAAGCACATCGCCCCGCACACCGTCGAAATGGCGGCGATGTGGGCCGTCCTGACGCGGCTGGAAGAGCCCAAGAACGCCGGGCTGACGGTGCTGCAGAAGCTCAAGCTGTACAACGGAAAGACGCTTCCCGGTTTCACGCAGGACAATGTCGACCAGCTCCGCAACGAGGCCAAGTCGGAAGGGATGCAGGGGATTTCCCCGCGCTACGTGCAGGACAAGATCTCGAACGCGCTGGTCGCCAACGCCAAGTCGAGCAACCTCAACCCGTTCATGGTCCTCAACGAGCTCGAGAACGGGCTCAAGCACCATTCGCTGATTCCCAGCGAGGAAATCCGCGATAACTACCGGCAGCTCATCCAGGTCGTGAAGAACGAGTACACCGATATCGTGAAAAACGAGGTGCAGCGGGCGATCGCCGCCGACGAAGAGGCCCTGTCGCGGCTGTGCTCGAACTACATCGACAACGTCAAGGCCTATACGCAGAAGGAAAAGGTGAAGAACAAGTTCACCGGCCAGTCGGAACAGCCCGACGAGCGTCTGATGCGCTCGATCGAGCAGCGGATCGACATCCCCGAGTCGCGCAAGGACGACTTCCGCCGCGAGATCATGAACTACATCGGCGCCCTGGCCCTCGACGGCAAGACGTTCAACTACAAGACGAACGAACGGCTGCAGAAGGCCCTCGAGCTGAAGCTCTTCGAAGACCAGAAAGACACGATCAAGCTCACGAGCCTGGTGTCGAACGTGGTCGACAAGGACACGCAGGAAAAGATCGACATCGTCAAGGGACGGCTGATCCGCGACTACGGCTACGACGAAGAATCGGCGACCGACGTGTTGCAATACGTCGCCAGCATCTTCGCCCGCGGCGACGCGAAGAGCTCGAATTGATTTCGGATTGGGGATTTCGGATTTCGGATTTATAACCTCGTGCTTTGTCAAACCTCGATTTTCGGGTAGCCACGCTCGCCAGAGCGTGGGGGATGAGGCTGTATTCGATGCTTTCCCACGCTCTGGCGAGCGTGGCTACAACCTAACTTTTATCTTTGACACAGCACTCGTCCCCGCGCAGAGCGGGTGACCGCGAAAATCGGCAAGAGGCCCAACGGGCCGAGA
>JBLMWR010000911.1:0-5565 GCA_050257335.1 Deltaproteobacteria bacterium
CCCGATACTCAGCGACCAGGCGGCGAGCACCGCCGCTGTCGTCAACAGAAATTGCTTGCCCATCGTAAACCTCTCCAGCAGATTCAGTTGTGAGGAAGCGCGTCCCCGGAACGCCATTGTACCGAAGCCCTCTTATTCTACGCCATCATTGCCACAAATTCGAGAAATTATGCAAGATTTGCCGCTCGACGCAGGTCGTCGGCTCGATGCGATTGGGCACGTTGTGGGGATTTTGCGGGATCCCGGCTCAATCGGCATAAATCGT
Organism: Deltaproteobacteria bacterium; assembly: GCA_050257335.1. GTDB lineage: Bacteria > Planctomycetota > Planctomycetia > Planctomycetales > Planctomycetaceae > JACQFH01. The sequence goes on from JBLMWR010000911.1 coordinate 266, forward strand.
CACGCAGGTGACGTTGTCCCTTGACCCGGCCTTCTGAGCGGCGGCGACGATCGCCTCGGCCGCCTGCTGGGGGTCCGCATGGCTCCCCAGAATCGCCGCCAGCTCGTGATCCTTGACACCATCGGTCGCGCCGTCGGAACAGAGCAGAAAGCGATCCCCCTTCCGGACGTCGACCGGCTGCGCCTTGGCGCCAGATCCCCCCTCTTTGGTCCCCAGATAACGGTACAGGACGTTGCGGTAACGGTGCCGCTCCGCCTCTTCTTCGGTAATCGTTCCCGCCTCGAGCAGGGCATCGGTGAGCGAATGGTCTTTGGTGAGTTTCCGGATCTGGCCGTCCCGCAGGAGGTAAACGCGACTGTCGCCGATGCCGGCGGCGTAATATCGTTCCCCCCCCTTCACCAGCATGGCGATGGTCGTGCCCATGTTGTGGTATTCGGGATCGAGTTCGCTGAGGGCCATGATTTCGCCGTTGGCGTGCGACACGGCCGCGTCGATCCCGGCCGCCACGTTCTTCCGCTCGTCGTGCTCGAAATCGACCAGTTGTTCGAGCTTCTTCGAGATCAGCTCGATTGCCATTTCACTGGCCTTCTCGCCGGCGCACTGCCCTCCCATCCCGTCGGCAACCAGAAAGAACCGCCCCGCGGAATCCGCCAGACAACGGTCTTCGTTGTTCTCGCGATAATCACCTGTGATGCTGACGGAGCCCCAACGCACGACGAGTCCCACGGCTGCGGTTTCCCTTCCGATTTTTGAAACTTCTTCGACTGTCCGTTACGGAATTATAGATGGTGATGGCTACGGACAAACCAGCTTGACGAGATCGCGGGTCCCCAGAGTATGGGACGAGAAGAACAGCTCCCCCGCCTCGAACCCGGCACTGCCCCCATAATAACGATTCTGCCCCTCCAGCGTCTGAAACAGACGGTCTTTCGCCGGGGGAAACTGCGTGGTATACGCCCGGATCGCCTTCAATTTTACCGCCAGCGTCTCACCAATATCCACGACAAAATGGCCTCCTGCCGGCGGGATTTGCAGGCTGAAAAACCCAAGGGGGAACCACACCTGCTTCTTGATCGTATGCACCGCCAGCCCGTCGAATTGCTCATCCCATTTGCTGAGCCGCGAATAGAACACGGCGGCATCGGTGATCTGCACGGCCTGGTAGTGGTCGGGCGACGCCAGGGGAGTCTTCCCGGCCAGTCCCATCACGACCGTCGGACGATACCTCCGGAAGACCTTCGCCAGGGCCACACGTGCTTCGTGAGAGTCAAGCAGGCGGCGGTTCGGTAGCTCCAGCGTCTGCCGCACCTGCACCCCCAGAATCCGGGCCGCTTCCGCCGCCTCCGCCAGCCGCGCTTCCGGGCCCGGGCTCCCCGGCGTCGGCTCGCCGTCGGTCAGATCGACGATGCCCACTCGATACCCCTGACGCACCAGTTGGGCCAGCGTACCCCCGCATGCAATTTCGACGTCATCCGGATGCGCCCCGACGGCAATGACATCCAGGGAGGGGGGCAGAACGTTGGGCATGGTTGGTCGGCAGTCGCTCGATCGGGCCGACGGCAGGTCGGCGCATTTTCGTGTAGCACCAGTCTACCGAAACGGGCGGAAGAAATCTTCATCGACCCGTCCGCACTCCGGTCACTCCGTGACCGGAGTGCAACCGGTCCCCCCTGTCCGTCCGACGGCCAACCAGCGCGTGGGCGAGCGCGCCCGCGCGCGGCGCTTGACCCGCGCTCGCCGCCTGTACCACAGAAAACAACGACGTGGCAAGGCCGCCACCCAACGTCCGCAGGACGGGCTTCCCCAGCCCGCCCGTGACGAACGCAAAACGAAAACCCCGATTCATCATGCAGATCACGGCGCGGCGATTGTTCCACGAGATCGGTTCGCAGGTGTTGCGCGGGGGGTAACGGGCGGGCTGAGGAAGCCCGCCCTACGGAGGAGGGGACACCGAAACTGCTGGATTGCGCGCCTGGCCCGCTGCAAAGAATCCGTCGATCACCTTTGCCAGCCGGTGCGGGTGGGTCAGATACGGAAAATGCCCGGTGTCGCTCATCCACTCGACCTTCGCATGAGGCAATCCGCTTGCAAGGACCGGGCAGCACTCCTCCAGGATTTTTCCCTCACCCTCGGTGCGCACCAGCAGGATCGGCTGCCTGATCTCCTTCAGGACCGGCCGGAGGTCGCAGTCGCGAACGATCGCCGCGCGGCGCGCCATCTCGGCCAGCGGCACAGATCCGGTGTTGTCGAACAGGAATTGCCATCGCGTCCTGTCGAACGGTGGGAACCACCGGCGGTGGCTCTGGGTCTGCAGAATCCCCCGCAGCGGCAGGTGCCGCAGTTTGCCCGGGTTCCAGTCGCACAGGCGGATCAGCAGCCTTTCGAGCCTCGACAGGCTGCGATGGGCGAACGCCCCCTGCAGGACGCCGCGCCCGATCCGATCGGGATGCCGGCCCATGGCGTCCATCGCAACCAGGCCGCCGAAGAGGGGAGCGAAAACGTCGAATCGGCGGTCGCCGGCGGCGTCAGCGACGGCGATCAGATCGTCGGCCAGATCGGTCAGCGTCACATGGCCTCGAGCCGGCGGGGTGGCATAGTCAAACAGCACGCAGCGATACCGGTCGCGCAGGAGCCATACCAGCAGGGCGTGCAATTCGTGCGTTCCCGAAAATCCGTTGAGCAAATACAACGGCGGTCCGGACCCGAAGCTGCGTCCCACGATACGGTAATTCTTGCGGTCGTGATACCACGCGTCGGCCTGCTGATGAAACTCGCGCAGCACTTCCTGCCACTCCAGCGGCGGCGGACAACCTCCCTCGGCCGGCGCCGCGCCTGTCGTGGGCGTGGACCGGGCGGAAACGGCCGAGCTGCTTGCGGGTTCGGTCGTCTGCGGTCTGTCAGGTTCGTGAAGTTGTGGCACGTCGATGGGCAGTGGGCAGTTGTTAATGGGCAGTGGGCACTTCTTAATCGGCAGTCGCATCTGCCAGCACGACCGACAACTGACGACTGCCAACTGTCCGAAGGAATGTCTCTGTCAATGTTAGTCGCCGGGAGATGCGCGTGAAAGTCCATCGTAAGTCAGGCTTACAGCCTGACGTACAAATGGCTTCGCCTATAAGTCGACCTTTGGTTGCTGGCGCAGGCCGCGCCGGGTATGGTTTTGGAGCAGCACGACCTCACTCTCACGGACCCGCAATATGCTTCCATTCGACGACGACTGTGCTGGACTGCTCTCACGCCGGCGATGGCTGCAACGGATCGGCATCACCGCGCTGGGGCTCCCTCTGCTCCGTCCGATTCCGTCGCCGGCTGCCGGCCAGCCGCCCGCGGCGCAAGCAGACAGAACGGATTCGCTTCCGCCGCTCAATCGATTCCCGCGGATGATACAGGAATATTTCGTCGATCGCGTCCGCGCCGCCGAGCAGGCCGGCTACGAAGCCCGCGGTCGCATAAAGACGAAAGCCGACGCCGAAGCCTATGTGGCCGAAGTCCGGGAGAAAATCCGGCGTTGTTTCGAGCCCTTCCCGGAGAAAACGCCCCTCAACCCCCGCGTCACGGGCGTCGTCGAGCGTGACGCCTACAGAATCGAAAAGGTCATCTTCGAGAGCCGCCCGCAGTTCTTCGTGACCGCCAGCCTCTACGTTCCAGTCGGCAAGAAATTCCCGCTCCCCGGCGTAGTTGGAACCTGCGGCCATTCCGAAAACGGCAAGGCCGCCGAGGCCTACCAGTCGTTCGCCCAGGGGCTGGCCCGCATGGGATACGTGGTGCTGATATTCGATCCCATCGGCCAGGGAGAGCGCCTGCAATATGGACACCAGGAGGCGAAGACGCGCCCCCGGGTCGGCGTCGGCGAGCACCTGTACGCGGGAAATCAGCAGTTTCTCGTCGGCGAATTTTTCGGAAGCTGGCGGGCCTGGGACGGCATCCGCGCCCTCGACTATCTCCTCACCCGTCCGGAAGTCGATCCCAAGCACGTGGGCATCACCGGCAACTCCGGCGGAGGCACAATGACCACCTGGCTGTGCGGCGTCGAGCAGCGCTGGGGCATGGCCGCCCCCGGTTGTTTCGTGACTACCTTTCGCCGCAACCTCGAGAACGAGCTTCCCGCCGACACGGAGCAATGCCCTCCCCGCGCGCTCGCCCTGCATCTGGATCACGCCGACTTTCTGGCGGCGCTCGCTCCCAAGCCGGTGATCATCCTCGCCAAAGAACGCGATTTCTTCGACGCCCGCGGCGCCGAGGAAGCCTATCGCCGACTGAAGCGGCTTTATTCTCTGATCGGAGCAGAGGAAAACATCAAACTGTTCATCGGCCCGACGGAGCACGGGTATTCGAAAGAGAACCGCGAGGCGATGTATCAGTGGTTCAACCACGTCACGCGCGCTGCCGACGCCCAGACCGAGCCGGATCTGGTCATCGAGAAGGATGAGACGCTGTGGTGCACCGCTTCGGGGAAGGTGTCCGAGCTGCAGTCGCGGACCGTCTTTTCGTTCACATACGAGAAATCTCAGGCTCTGGCGAAAAGTCGCCCGCGACTCGCGAACGACGCCCTGAAGCACGCCGTGAAAGATCTGCTTGCAATCCCCGACCTGAACGGAATCCCGGAGTTTCGGATCCTTCGCCCGGTCGGCGGCCGCCGCTATCCGAAGCCGCACGCGACGGCCTACGCGGTCGAGACCGCCCCCGGAGTCTTTGCGCTGGTCTACCGCCTTGCCGAGAAGCCGCACGTTTCCCGCCCGCCAAAGGATCAGGGACGAGCGATTTTGTACATCGCTCACCATTCGAGCGACGCCGAATTACGTAACGAGCCGCTGATCGCCGAGCTTCTCGCGGCAGAACCCCAATCGACGATGTATGCCTGTGACGTGCGGGGGATCGGCGAGTCGCGCCCCGACACCTGCGGAGCCGATCAGTTTCTGACCCCGTACGGCAGCGACTACTTCTACGCCATCCATTCCCTCATGCTCGATGCGCCGTACGTCGGGCAGAAGACCTTCGACGTCCTGCGGGTCCTCAACTGGCTGCAGAGTTTCGGGCACAGCGGGATCCATCTCGTCGGCAAGGGCTGGGGAACCCTCCCGGCAACGTTCGCCGCCGTGATCACTGAGTCGATCGTGACGCAGGTTGTGCTGAAAAACGCCCCCATTTCATACGGCGACATTGCCGAGTCGGAAACCTACGCCTGGCCCCTTTCCTCGTTCGTCCCCGGCATTCTGGAACGATTCGACCTTCCCGACTGCTACGAGGCCCTCAAGTCGAAGAACCTGCGGCAAATCGAGCCCTGGGGGCCCGAATGTCGT
>JBLMWR010000912.1:0-8780 GCA_050257335.1 Deltaproteobacteria bacterium
CGCGGTCACTCCCCGCCGACGCCGACGCCCGCATCCGCGAGCTGATTGAAAATCTCCAGAAGAACCGCGGGCCCGGCGATCGGGTGGGGCTGATCACGTTCGGCACAAGACCCGCGGTCGAGAGCGTCCTTTCAAATGAATCGAAACTGCGGGGCTATACGAAAGAGATCCTGCCCGATGGCAGCGACCTGAACGAGGCCCTGCACGAGGCGCTCAATCTGGTGCAGCAGAACCGGCCGGCTCGGCTCCTGGTGTTCTCGGATGGCGAGGCGAACGGAGCTTCCCCCACCTCCGCCGCCCGCCGCGCCAACGATCTGAGCGTCCCCATCGACTATCGCGAGTTTCCGCGCGAGCGCTCTGGCGACGTGGCGGTCGATTCGCTGCAGCTTCCTGAAACGGTCGCCCCGCGCGAGCCCTTTCAATACCTGGTGTGGGTGTATTCCGATCGCGAGGCGGCCGGCAAGGTGACCGTCTTCCGCGACGGCGAGCCGGTCGCGCACGACAAAACCGAGCGAGCGTTCACCAGCGGCCTGAACCGGCTTTTGTTCCGCGACCTGCTCGAAGAGGGAGGCCTGCACAACTACGAAGTCCGTGTCGAGGTCGCCAACGATCCCCTCGTCGAGAACAACCGCGGGGCCGGGGTGGTGCGGGTTGATGCCGGTCCGCGGCTGCTGGTGCTCAATTCCGACGGTCAGGAAGACAATCTCGTCAAGGCGCTGCGGGCGGGACGTATTCCCGTCGATGTCGCCATCGCCAGGGAGCATCCGCTGTCCACCGAGACCCTCGACCGTTACCGCGCGATCGTCCTCGAAAACGTTCTCGCCGCCGACCTCGGCCGCGTGAAAATGGAACGCCTCTCGCAGTTCGTCGAAGACCTGGGGGGCGGGCTCCTCGTGACGGGCGGAGAACGCAGCTTCGGCAATGGGGGGTATTTCAAGAGCCCCCTCGACGAGGTTCTGCCGGTGTCGATGGAGATGCGCGAAGAACACCGCAAGACGCGGCTGGCCATGGCCATCGCTCTCGACCGCTCGGGGAGCATGGCCATTACGGTCAAGGGGGGCAAGGCCAAGATGGATCTGGCGAATCTCGGGACTGCCGAAGCCATCAGAATGCTCTCTCCCGGCGACAGTGTGGCCGTGATCGCCGTCGATAGCGCTCCCCATGTCATCCAGAAGCTCACTCCCGTGGAAGACCCCGCGGCGATCGCCGCCAAGGTGACGAAGATCCGCAGCGAGGGGGGTGGCATCTTCGTGTACGAGGCCCTCGTCGCCGCCGGCAAGCAGCTCATGGATTCCGACCAGTCCACCAAACACATCATTCTCTTTTCCGACGCCAACGACAGTGAAGAGCCGGGAGACTACAAAAAGCTCCTGGCACAGTTCGAGAAAGCCGGCATCACCACCAGCGTCATCGGGCTCGGCACCCCTCACGATTCCGATGCGCGGCTGCTGGAGGACATCGCCAAGCTCGGGCGCGGGAACATCATGTTCACCGAGGATGCCGAGGAACTGCCGCGGCTCTTCACCCAGGACACGATGAGCGTCGCCCGCAGCAGCTTTATCAAGAAGGACGCGGAGAAACAGCCGGCGGGCATTCCCGGGCAGGTAATTCCCAGTGCGCAGCTCATGGGGGAATTCGCCGCCGGGAAATTTCCCAACGTCGACGGCTACAACCTCAGTTATCTCAAGCCCGACGCCACGCTGGGAGTGGTCTCGCAGGATGAATACGCCGCCCCCTGGTCGGCGTTCTGGTACCGGGGGCTGGGGCGCGTGGCGGCGATCACCGCCGAGGTGGACGGGCAGTATTCGGGTGCGTTCGGCCAATGGGACGAGTATCCCGATTTTCTCATTACCCACGCCCGCTGGCTGCTCGGCGGCAACAGCCCCGACGACGTGTACCTCAAGATGGAGCGGGACGGGCAGGACGCCGTGGTCACCGTCGAGCTCGACCCCGATCGGCCGGGCAAAGTCACGGGCGACGCCCCGAGCCTCAGTATTCTCCCGCCTTCCGACGAACGCGAGCCGGTGCTCGACCTGCCCTTCCAATGGACCGGCCCCAATTCGCTGCAGGCGCGATTCAAGCTGGCCCGCACCGGCACATACCGCACGCTGGTCAAGATGGGGGGGCGCAATATCGTTCGTGGGCCGGCGATCACGCTCCCCTATTCCCCCGAATTCATGCCCCGCGTCGGACTCCCCGAGGGACGCAAGGTCCTGGCGGCGATCAGCGAGCTCACCGGAGGCCGCGAGCGGCTGGACGTCCTCGAAGCCTTCACCGAACGCCCCCGTTCAACACGCATGACGTCGCTGTTGCCGTGGCTCTTCACGCTGGCCATCGTGCTGCTGCTGCTGGAAATCGCTGGCCGCCGCCTTTCGCTGTGGTCGAAGCTGAGCGAAGCGGTGGAAGCCGTGATTCCGGCGGGCGAACAACTTACCGTGCCGACTGCGGAACGCCAGGCCGGCTGGACACAACGGATCCGTCGGCAATGGGCGACGCTGACCGCGCGACGAGCGGCGAATCGGCGAGCGCGCGCGGCGGAGGTTTCGGCAGCAGGTGAGCCGGCGTCTTCGAATGCGCCGGTCGTCTCGCCAGCCCCAGCGCCACAGGCGCCCGCGCCGACATCGGCCGAAAAAATCTTCGAGCAGGCGAAACGGCGAGCACGCAGGCGGCTCAACGAATGAGCGGAGAGGGGGAGATTCGAACTCCCGAGGGACTTGCATCCCTACTAGTTTTCGAGACTAGCACAATCGACCACTCTGTCACCTCTCCGGTGACCAACAGCATAACGACTTGCGGCGTTTCGTCAATTCCGCCCTCCGGGGGCCCGCACCGGTGGGCGGCCATCCAGTGTTCGGCGGTCTGCCGATCAGGATACGAAATTCTTTTCTCCGACCCCGGCCGCCAATGGGCAGGTTAAATCCCTGTCATTTACTGATGAACCGTCTTGCCGAGCCGGCAGAGCGCGCGTATGAATGAGTTCTCGGCATTGATCCCGTTCTTCGGATCAACAGCCGGGCGTTCGTCGAACATGCGGGAACGCGACCGTTGACGTCACACCAGGGAGGATCTCACATGACTTTTGACCGTCCCGGCTCAATGGATTCCGCCAACGCCCTCACGTCCATTGCGGCCGACCTGACGGATGCGGCCTACACCGTCGTCCTGCGGCACGGAATCGACGGCTCGTGGATCGATCTGCAACTTGACGTGTGGCGCGTGCTCGCCGCGTCGATTACGGAATCGCAGCGGCGGGCATCTCGTTTCGCGTCGGCAGCGGAGTTCCTGGTGTGGCGCGAGATGTTTGTCTCGGAGCTGACGGACGCCGCGTATCGCACGGCCCTGCGGTACGGCCTGCAAAGGTCGTTTCTGGACACCGAGCTGGACCTGCACGTCGCCCTGCGCGAGGTGGTGGAACGCGCCAAGTCGAGTACGGGGTTGCGTTGCATTTTGGCTCCCGGTGCGCGGGCCGTCGCCAATGCCGTGCTCTCGCGCCTCGAGCAAAACCATTCCTGCGGTCAACCCGCCAATTAGACGTGGCGGAACGGCACTTGGATCGATCCAGAGGACAGGCGAATGCTGCGAAAGCGTCGCTTACTGACCGGAACGCAGGTGGCATGCCCTGCCGATTTGGCGGATGCACCCGACAAGCGTGCGGAGCGGCCCGGTTCATTCGCAGACGGTCGCGCCGGATGTATACTACGAATTTACCCGACGCGAAAGGAAAATGAATCTGCACGTTCAGCGGGTGTGGCGGCGGTTCGCCGAATTTCTTGTGCACCATCCCCGGCTCGTGCTGGGGCTTTTGGCCGCATCGGTGGCCATCGCGCTCTCCCTGGCGCGGTGGCTCACCTTCGATTTCACGCCGCAGGCGATCTACCGCGGCGATGACGCGCTGGTCGGGTATTCCGAAGAGTTCAAACGGACGTTCGGGTACGACGAAGCCGTCGTTCTCGTGGTGCTCGAAGCCGAAGGTTCCGCCGACGTGCTGAGCGCCCGCGCCCTGCAATGGCAGCGGGCGATCGCCACCGACTTTCAGAGAATTCCCGGCGTCCGCGCCGTCGAGTCGCTGGCGACGCTGCAGGTTCCCCGGTTGACGCTGGCGGGACTCGAGCTGCAACCCCTGCTCGATGCCGCCTCCGTCGATGACGCCGCGGCCGAGCGCGCCAGAAGGCTGCTCGACGAGCAGCCCCTGATCCGCAGCGGCATGTTGAGCGGCGACAACCGGGTTGCGGCGATCCCCGTATTTCTGGAACCCCAGGCCCGCGACATCGATGCCATGCGGGCCGCGGTGACGGCCGTTCAGAAGGCGCTTGCCGATCGGCCTGTGCCCGACGGTTATCGCGTCCATCTCAGCGGCCTGCCCACCTTGCGGGTCGAGGTGGTCGGCGAGCTGCGCAGGGATCAGATGACCCTCATGCCCCTGGCAGGCCTGGTGTACCTGGCCATTCTCGGACTGATGTTCCGCCGGGTGTCGGCGGCGTTCCTGCCGCTGGCGGCGGTCGGCGTGGGGCTCACCTGGACCTTCGCCACCTTTGCCGTGACGCACGAATCGGTGAACATCGTCACCAACGTCCTTCCGGTCCTGTTGCTCATCATCGGCGTGTCGAGTTCGGTGCAGATCGTCAGTTGCTATGCCGAAGAGGCGGCATCGGTCCCGGGGAACCCGGCGGAGGCCGCGTGCCGCGCGATCGTCAAGATGACCCCCGCCTGCCTGCTCGCGGCGATCACGACAGCGATCGGGTTCGCGAGCCTGGCGACGGCGCGGTCGGTGCTCTTGTGCCGCTTCGGCTGGCAGGCGGCCGTCGGCGTCGGTTACCAGTACATCTGCACGCTGATCGCGCTGGGAGCGGCGCTGCGGTTCTTCGTCCCCCCCCGCTTTGTCGACCAGACCGACACGCGCCCCGGAGTGACCACGCAGGGAGTGACCGCCGCGGGCCTCGCCGTCGCGCGCCATCCGTGGCTGACCATCGGTGGCGCCGCGGTGATCATTCTGGGGGCGCTCTGCGCAGCCAGTCGCGTGACCATCAACTCGTATTCGGTTCTGGAGACGTTTTCCGAGGAGCATCGCTCGGTGCAAACCTTGCGTCTCGTGGAACGGCAACTGGCCGGCATCATGCCGCTGGAAATCAGCCTGCAGGCCCGGCAGCCAGGGGCGTTTCTGAGGCCGGACGTTTTTCATCGGGTGCTCGAGGTGGAACACGCCGCGCAGAACCAGCCGGGGGTGCTGGCCGCGCAATCCTACGCCGACCTGTTCCGGTCCATTCTGGTGCACTGGCCCGGCCGGCGAATGTCCGAATCGGACCGCGAGCTGGTTCCCGAGGGGACGGCGGGGCGAACCCGGCTGGCGCGGACGGCGCGGTTCGTCGAGCCGTTTCGCCAGGCCTTCCACTACGACGAATTCATCTCCCCGGACGGCACCCGTGCCCGCGTGCGGCTGCGGCTGGCGGAGATCGGCTCGCGGCAGACGCTGGAACTGATCCGCAACCTCGAAGAGCGGCTGGGGGCGGCTTTTCCCCCCGATGGCCCCATCGAAGCGCGATTGACGGGTGAAGGCTACGTCAACGCCCGGGCCCTCACCACGCTCATCCGCGACCTGTTTCTGTCGCTCCTGACCGCGTCGCTGGTGATCTTCAGCCTCATCGCGCTCGAATTCCGTTCGCTGCGGGCGGGCCTCATCGCCGCCCTCCCCAACCTCACGCCGCTGCTCATCACGCTGGGGTACATGGGCCTGCGCGGTTACGACATGAACGTCGCCAACGTGATCGTCTTTACGATCTGCCTGGGGCTGGCCGACGACAACACCATTCATTTTTTGTATCGGTTTCGCGAGGAACTGCACGCCGGCCATGACGTTCCCCGTGCCATCCAGCAGGCGTTTCATGGCACCGGACGGGCCATCGTGGCGACCAGCCTGTTGCTGCTGGCCGGAACGTCGGTGCTGCTGGTTTCGAATTTCGTCCCGACGCGGCGGTTCGCGGAGCTGACCTGCGTGACGATCGTCGGCAACCTGCTCGGCGTGCTGTTGCTCCTCCCGGCTTGCCTCGTGCTGGCATGGCGCGAACCGCTCGTAGTCCCGCCTTCAGGCGGTTTGGCAAGTGAGCCGCATGAAGACGGAACGACGAGCGGGTAATGTGCCACTTTAATCCCGGCGCACAGGAAACGCGTATACCTTCATTGTTTCACGATGCGACTCTATGATATGGCCGCCATGTCAGAAACGATTCCGACGAATTCGGGCCGAACGTGCCGGCTGGTGACCATGGGGTGCAAGGTCAACCAGTACGAGACGCAGCTCGTGAAAGAGGCGCTCGAGCAGAGCGGCTTTCGCGAGGCGCGCGACGACGAGCCTGCCGATCTGTGCGTGATCAACACCTGCACCGTCACATCCGAGGCCGACTCGAAGGCGCGGCAGATCGTCCGCCAGCTCGCGAAACAGCAGCCGGGCGCGCAGACGGTGATCTTCGGCTGCTACGCCGCCCGCGAGCCCGATACGCTCGCGCAGCTTCCCGGGGTCATCGCCGTCGTGGGGGACAATCGCGAATTGCCAGACGTCTTCGAGCGGTTCGGCGTCGCGAGCTGGCCGACCGGCATCAGCCGCTTCGACGGCCACCGCCGGGCGTTCGTCAAAGTCCAGGACGGCTGCATTCTCAACTGCACGTACTGTATCATTCCCGAGGTGCGGCCGGGGCTCCGCAGCCGCGCGCCCGACGAAATCGCCGAAGAAGTCCGCCGGCTCGTCGATCGTGGCTACAAGGAGATCGTCCTCACCGGGATCCACTTGGGACATTACGGGGTCGAGGCCACGCGCGGCCGCTCGGGCCGCGCCCCCTTTCGCCTGTGGCACCTCATCCGCCGCCTCGACCGCATTCCCGGCCAGTGGCGGCTGCGGCTGTCGAGTCTGGAAGCGGCCGAGGTCGGGCCCGATTTTATCGCCGCCATCGGCGACTGCGAGCGGCTCTGTCCTCATTTCCATCTGTGTCTGCAGAGCGGTTCGGACGATGTCTTGTACCGCATGAAACGCCGCTACCGCGTCGCTCGCTTTCTCGAAAAGATCGAGGCCCTGCGCCGGGACCTGCACGAGCCCGCCTTTTCCACAGACGTCATCGTCGGCTTTCCCGGAGAAACCGGGGCCGATTTTGCGCAGACGCTCGCGGCCTGCGAGGCGGCGGGTTTCATGAAGATTCACATTTTTCCCTACAGCGCGCGGCGGGGCACCCCCGCCGCGGCCTTTCCCGGCCAGGTACCGGCCGAAGAGAAAAAAGAACGTTGCCGGCGCCTGGCTGATCTGGAAGAGCGCCTGGCGCGCCGGTATCATCGGCGCCTGCTGGGCAAACCCCTGTCGGTCCTGGTCGAAGCCAGACCGGCCCGCCGGGTGGGCTGTGTGCTGGGGACGGCGTGCCGCTACGTCCCCGTGGAATTCCCAGGATCGGTCGGCGACGTGGGCGAACTGATCGATGTGACGGCGGATTCTCTGTTGGAGGGCGCAGTCGGTGCCTCTCGAAGGGAGTTGAGTGCGTGGCGTCGTTAAGCGAGTTCACACCGAAATACCTCCGCCTGGAAATGGCGGATGATGTCGTCATTGTCGGCGTCGGAGTCGAACTGCTGACCGAAGACGTCAATCTTGAACACTTCGGCCACGAGTTGTTCGCGCTGGTTGAACAGTTCGGCTGCCGCCGCATCGTCGTCAACCTCCAGGAGGTGCGCGTCGTCACCAGTGGCGGACTGGGGAAGATGATTACGCTGCACCGCAAGATGCACCGCCACCAGGGGACGGTGATCTTCTGCAATTTGCAGGAGGCGGTGGAAGACGTCCTCCGCACGAGTCGCCTGATCACCTACCTGCAGGTCGCCCCTGACGTCCCCTCTGCCCTGGCCGCGCTGCCGAAAGCCACGTGAAGCACCGGCGCGGCAAGTCCCCATGCTCATCGACATCGAAGGCATTGACGGTTCGGGAAAGGGGACGCAGGCGCGCCTCTTGTGCGACCACCTTCTCGCCTCGGGCGTTTCCTCCACGCTCATCAGTTTTCCGCGCTACGAGGCCACGCTGTTCGGCCGCGCCGTGGGAGAGTATTTGAACGGGAAGTTCGGCTCGCTCGCCGAAGTCCATCCGTTTCTCGTGTCACTCCTGTTCGCCGGGGACCGCTTCGAATCGAAATCGTATCTGCTCGAGGCCCTCCGCACCAGCGACGTGGTAGTGCTCGACCGCTACGTGGCGTCGAACGTCGCCCATCAGGCCTCGAAGCTCGACGGCGCCGCTCGTGCCGATCTGACCGAAAAAATCCTCGAAATCGAATTCACGATCTTTGGGCTCCCCCGCCCCGACCTCGTCCTGCTACTCGACCTGCCGATCTGGGTAGCCCAGGACCTGATCGCGCGGAAGGCGGCCCGGAATTACACCAGCCGCAAGGCCGACATCCAGGAAGCCGACGCCGGCTATCTCGCACGGGTCCGCGAAGTCTATCACGAGCTCGCCCGCTCGGAACCGGGCTGGAAGACAGTCGCCTGCTGCGACGGCCAGCGCTTGAAAACCATCAAAGAAATTGCCTCCGCGATCTGGCAGATCGTCGAGGCGGCCCGCGCTGAAAAGTAGCAGGCACGCTTCGAGGTTGTGACTTCTTGAACTAATCCTCCCAAGCATCAATGGCCAGTAGGACGACCATCCAGGTCGTCCGTTGGTTACGGGCGGGCTGGGGAAGCCCGCCCTGCGGGCGCCCACCAATGAACCGGTCCTGGAGAGGACGCCGCAGGGAGGATGCCGCCACTCCCGCAAAAACAACTTG
>JBLMWR010000913.1:0-4631 GCA_050257335.1 Deltaproteobacteria bacterium
GAAGCCGAATGGAGAACTCCGGGAATCTTTGGAATCTTTGAGCGAAACCCGAGGAATCTTTGGTTTCTTGCGAGGGAATCTTTGGGGAATCTATGGCGGCCGGGAGGGGTTCCGAGGGGCAATTCGAGCCCGCGCGGGACCGATTCCGCATGATGGGCACGTTAGAAACCTGCTCCACGGTCGTCCCATACTTCGCCTGGAATCTCGTTCTGATGTCCGAAAACGGCCAGACAGGGGGACCGCGTGCGTGTACGCTTTCCGCATGACGCTTGATGATCAAACGTGTTACCGGGCGCTGACTGCGCGCGACGTGCGGTTCGACGGTGTGTTCTGTGTCGGCGTTACGACAACCGGGATCTACTGCCGGCCGGTTTGTACGGCCCGCACGCCGGGGTGGGACCGCTGCCGGTTTTTTCCTAACGCCGCGCTGGCCGAGCGGGAAGGGTTTCGGCCCTGTCTGCGCTGCCGGCCGGAACTGGCTCCGGGACAGGCGCCGATCGATGCCGTCGGACGAGTAGCACGGCTGGCGGCCGCGCGGATCGAGGCGGGAGCTTTGAATGACGACGGCAACATTGAAGTGCTTGCCGGCGAGCTGGGGCTAAGCGCGCGGCAGCTTCGCCGGGCAATCCGGCAGGAGTTCGGCGTATCGCCGGTGGAACTGGCGCAGACGAACCGGCTGCTGCTGGCGAAGCGACTGCTCGCCGATTCCAGCCTCCCCGTCATCGACGTCGCCATGACAAGCGGGTTTTCAAGCGTGCGGCGATTCAATGCGCTGTTTCGTGAGCATTACGGTTTTCCTCCGACTCACGTGCGGCGGGCGAAACGCATTAAATCCAATGGTGACTGCCTGCATCTGACGCTGGCCTATCGCCCGCCGTTCGCGTGGCGGGAGTTGCTGCGCTTTCTGGCGGGACGTGCCACGGCAGGCGTCGAGTGCGTCGCCACCGAAAGTTATTCCCGCACTGTTGCTCTGGGCAAACTGCGCGGCTGGCTGCGCGTCGAGCCGGTCGCCGGCCGTCATGTCCTGGCGGTCGAGCTTTCGACGTCGCTGGCTCCGATGCTTCCCGCCATCCTGTCGCGGTTGCGGCATCTGTTCGATCTCGCGGCTCGGCCGGATGTCATCGACGCGCACCTCTCCAGCGACAAGCGTCTGGTAGAATCCGTGCGGCGGTCCCCGGGGCTGCGTGTGCCGGGGGCGTTCGACGGGTTCGAGCTGGCAGTCCGGGCGATCCTCGGGCAACGGATCTCGGTTGCGGCTGCCACCACGCTTGCGGGCGGGCTGGCGTCGGCTTTCGGAGAGACGATCGAAACGCCTTCAGCCAGCCTGAACCGGATTTTTCCGATCCCGGAACGACTGGCCACTGTGACCGCGTCGGAATTGACACCTCTGGGGATCGCGGCGCCCCGCGCGAACGCCATTCGGGAGCTGGCCCGCGCAATTCTTTCGGGGCGGGTCAATCTGGAACCGGGCGCCGACCCGGAACTCACCATGACTCGGCTCGTCGAACTGCCCGGGATCGGGGACTGGACGGCCGGCTACATCGCCCTGCGCGCCCTGCGCTGGCCCGACGCCTTTCCGGCCTCCGACCTCGGATTGCTCCGCGCCTCGCGCGCGAAAACTCCCGCGGCGCTGCGTCGAGCCGCTGAAGCCTGGCGTCCCTGGCGGGGGTACGCCGCCATGCATTTGTGGAACAGTGATGCATGATTCAGAGTGGGTATCGACCCCGAAGCGGGTCGCAGCGAATTCACAAAATCGCTCGCATGGGGCCTTTAAGAATTGATGTTCGAAATCCATTGAGGTGAGAATCATGACCACTATCTTCTATCATGTTGTCCCGAGCCCCATTGGCGATTTGATGCTCGTTTCCAACGGTGAGGCGCTGACGGGGCTGTACATGTCGGACCACCGGGGGGGGCCAAAACCGGAGGACGGCTGGCGGCCCGATGAGGGGGAATTCGACGCCGTCTCCATACAACTGGCGGCGTATTTTGCCGGCGACTTGCGGGAATTCGACGTTCCCCTTGCTCCGCATGGGGCGGAGTTTCAGAAAAAAGTGTGGCGCGAGCTGTGTCGGATTCCTTTCGGGAAGACGATCTCGTACGGCGAGCTGGCGCGGCGAATCGGGCAGCCCACCGCCTCCCGCGCGGTCGGGCTGGCCAACGGGCGGAACCCGATTTCGATCATCGTCCCCTGCCACCGCGTGATCGGCGCCGATGGTACCCTGACCGGCTACGGCGGCGGAATCGACCGCAAGAAATGGCTGCTTGAACACGAGGGCTCGGCGATGCGTCCGTTGACAGTCCTGCCTTCAGGCAGCATTGGCAGGTGACGCCCGCGGCGCAAAGCCTCACGTGCCAGGCGCGTAAAAGCAGCGAAGATTCATCGCGGCCAGGTTGGCGATTCGGACCGGGCAGACGCCAGCGCACCCTCCCTTGCTGAGAGGGGAGAAACCGATCGACTGCCGGGGCCTATCTGGCGAAGCGGCGGGCCTGGAAGGCCGCGAGTTCCGCCGCGGGGGCGTCGCAGAGAATCCATTCGCTCAGGAGCTTGCCGGTGGCGGGAGCGAGCAGCACGCCGTTGCGGTAGTGGCCGCCGGCGAGGAAGAGATTATCGAGACCGGGAGCCCGATCGATGATCGGCAGACCGTCGGGGGTTGTCGGTCGCCGGCCGCACCAGGCAAGCGGGAAAGAGACATCGCGCAACTGCGGCACCAGCTCGCGCGCTGCGTCGGCGAACTGGGCGCTTAAGGCGGGGTCGGGAATCAGGCTTTCTGATTCCAGCAGGTTGCCGCCGGTGACAACTTCGCCGGTGCGAAGTTGCAGGATCAGGAATTTGCCGACGACCGCGCCTTTCAAGAGCGGCGGGAGCGGATCGGTGCCGATCAACTGGCCGCTGACGGAGCGAAGCGGCGGAAGCTCGGAAATCGCCCCCTGCAACCACTCCGCAGTCCAGCCGGTTGCCGAGACGACAAACCGGGGTGCGATCGGCCCGGCGGTCGTCTCGACGGTGATGACGCGTCCGTTCCGATGGTCGAGCGACCGGGCGGCGACTCCGGTCGCGATGCCGGCCCCCTTGCGGAGCGCCGCGCGAGCGAAAGACAACGCCGCCTTGACCGGATGGAGGTGCGCTTCCGAAGGGAAATGCAGCCCCGAGGTCAGTCCGGGTTTCAGGCCGGGCTCGAGCAGGGCGATCTGCCCGGCATCGACGGCGTGCACGGTGTAGCCCTGCTCCTGGAAGTGCGCGGCGCATTCCGACGCCGATGGCGGAAACTTTTCGGGATTGACGTTCAGAACTCCGTTCACGCGCCACTCGAAATCGAAATCGGGGCGCAGCGACAGCCGGCCCCACAGATCGCGGCTGAGGAACGCCAGTTGCTGAAAGCCGGCGGTGTGCGACGGCCCCTGGTCGTTAGGCCAGATTCCTCCGGCATTTGCCCCGCTGGACCCTGAGGCGATCGTCCCGGCTTCGATTACCTGTACGCTGGCGCCGCGGTCAGCAAGGAAATACGCCGTCGCCAGTCCGATGATGCCGCCCCCCACAACCAGTACGTCGGGTATTGTGAGGATCGCCTGGTCGGAACCGCCGTTCAGCTCTCGGCGTTCCGTGGGGGATAATGTGGCAAACCAGACGGAAGCAGGAGAGGACATGGACGGTGACCCAGGACAGTGGAATTCGGGGCGAAATCGATTCTGGATTTCGGAATTGGGATTTCGGATTTGACGCTTTATCGCTCACGTCGCGCGCTCGCCGAGGAGCGCCCGGCGGGCGAGAACGACGCGCGCGAGTGCGGTTTCCGGGTCGGCGGCCAGGGCCGTAAGATGTCCCATTTTTCGGCCTGGCCTCGGCTGGAGTTTTCCATACAGGTGCAACTTGACGTCAGCGAGCGCGCACACAGCCGCCCAGTCGGGTTCATGGCTGTTCCAGAGATCTCCCAGAAGATTGGCCATCGCCGCCGGGCGCAACAGTTCCGTCGAGCCCAGAGGCAGTCCGCAGATGGCCCGCAACTGCTGCTCGAACTGGCAGGTCGTGCAGGCATCGATGGTCAGATGCCCCGAATTGTGCGGCCGCGGGGCGAGTTCGTTGATCAACAGCCGCCCGTCGCGGGTGACGAAGAACTCGACGCACAGCACGCCGACGCAATCGAGGCTCTCCAGGGCGCCCCGCGCGATTTCGGCGGCTTCCCGGGCGGTTGTTTCGGAAACGCGCGCGGGGCAGCACGACAGATCGAGAATGTGATTGCGGTGCGCGTTCTCGATGACGGGAAAGGTGACAATGGAGCCGTCGGTTCCGCGGGCGCCGACCACCGACACTTCACGTTCGAAATCGACGAAGGTTTCGAGGACCGCTTCGCCGGTGTTCACCGACCGCCACGCTTCGGCCGCCTGGCTCGCCGCCACGATCTTGAACTGCCCCTTCCCGTCGTATCCCCAGCCGGCCGTCTTAAGGACCGCCGGACACCCCAGCCGCGCCAGGGCTGCTTCCAGCTCGGCCTGAGAACGGATGGTCGCATAAGGAGTGACCGGAAAGCCGGCTTTGCTCAAGAACGTCTTTTCGCGCAGGCGGTGCTGGGTGATATGCAGCACCGGTCCGGCGGGACGGACGGGAGCGAATTGGGACGCTGCTTCGGCCG
>JBLMWR010000914.1:0-4124 GCA_050257335.1 Deltaproteobacteria bacterium
GCCGCGACCCCGCTGCTGGAGCGACTGACCGGATCGGAATACGACGTCGTGGTCAATCCGCAGGGCGACGTCGTGGAGGTGAAGGGATTCGCCAGCCTGATTGCCGACCTCGTCAAGGATAATCCCATTGCAGCCCAGTTCGGCGGCGGAGGGACCGATGCCGGCGCAAAGTTTTCCGAGCAAGAGACGTTCGTGAAGCTGAGCGAAAAACCGGTCAAGCCCGGCGATCACTGGGAGCGGTCGTTCGAGACCGACCTTTCGGGGCTGGGCAAGGCGAAGGGGAAAATCACATACGTCTTCGAAGGCTACGACAAGGTCGGAGAGCGCAAGACCGTTCGGATCGGCGTGACGACCGATCTGTCGTTTGACCTGAAGGTGGAAGCGGGAGGCGCGAAGGTGACGGGGACGATTTCGACGACCCGGGCGTCGGGGAGCGTGCAATTCGATCCCGAGGCGGGAAAGGTCGTCTCGTCGAAGAACGACATGTCTCTCTCCGGGCAGCTCACGGCGGAGGCCGGCGGGATGACGTTCACGATCGACAACCAGCAGGAACAGAAGAGCAGCAGCGAACTGCTCGACAAACTGCCAGAGTAGATGGCCGTGCGTAAATCGCCGACATGCACACGCAGGACATCATTGATTTCCGCTGCCGGGGCCGGGAACAGGGCGGCTCGGCCCGCGAATTGCCAACGCTGAAAGCGTTATGCAGCGCAACCCCTGCGGGGTATACACTGTCGCCGGATCGCGCACAATCAGTCAGTAGCAGAAGTGCTCGATGAGCCGCGTGTACATGGCCGTACCCAGTTCGAGCTGCGCCAGCTCGATCCACTCGTCATGAGTGTGTGCCTGGGCAATGTCGCCCGGTCCGAAGACGAGAATGTTCTTCAGCTCTCCCAGCATGGCGCCGTCGGTGCCGTACGCCACCGTCCGCGCCGCGGGCCTGCCCGCCAGGCGCAGCACCTCCTGCACGAACGCGGACCTGGGGTCGACGTACAGCGGCCGGCCGCTGTGACCGCGCTGGAATTCGATGCCGCACCGCTCCGCCGCCACCCGCGCCCTCTCGATGAGCACTTCGGCATTCTGCCCCGGCATGGGGCGAAAGTAGACCGTGCAGACGCTCTGCGGAGGGGTGATATTGACCGCCGCGGTGTGGTCGTTGATCCCGATGTTCCAACTGACCCCCGGAGGATCGAATTCCGGATTCTGCCACGCCGGGTCCTTCTCCAGCTCGTCGTGGATGGCCTTCATCTCGGCGAGGAACGGAATCATGGCCAAATTGGCGTTGATCCCGCGGTTCGTGCTGGAGTGGGCCGCCCGCCCCTGCGACACGGCCGAAAATCCGTATGTCCCTTTGTGGGCATAGACCACTTCCAGCCGGGTCGGTTCGCCGACGATGCCGTGACTGTTTCCGGCCACCATCTCGCGATAGAGCTGCGACCGCCGGGCGACTTCCTGCGCCC
This sequence comes from Deltaproteobacteria bacterium, assembly GCA_050257335.1. Taxonomy (GTDB): domain Bacteria; phylum Planctomycetota; class Planctomycetia; order Planctomycetales; family Planctomycetaceae; genus JACQFH01. The sequence goes on from JBLMWR010000914.1 coordinate 1,461, forward strand.
CTCCATAGCCGATTTCCTCGTCGGCCGTGCAGGTGACATACAACGGCCGCTTGAGCTTCTCGGTCGGAACCGCGGCAGCAGCGGCCCATATGCAGGCAATCGACCCCTTCATGTCGCAACTGCCGCGCCCGTAAAGCCGGTCCTCCTTGACGGTCGGATCAAACGGACCATGTTCGTTTGAAAACCAGCGATCGGCAGGAACGACGTCGGTGTGCCCGAAATATGCCAAGCCGCCGGTCCCGCTCCCCTTTTTGCCCACAACGCACGCCTTTCGCACGCCGCGGGTGTCGTCGTATTCCAGCCGCTCGGTCACGAACCCCAGTTCGCGGAGCGTCGTTTCGGCGAAATCGGTAATCGCCACGTTCGAATTCCGGCTGATCGACTCGAAGCTGACCAGGCGCCGGGCGTATTCCAGAGCATTCATCAGGGCCTCCACCGTTACGTTACCCAAACTGATCAACGCCGTCCAATGTGAAATACGATTCGCCGGGCTGCCTATCCTGCCCCACCGCCGCAAACATCTGCCCGTTGCGACCGGATCACCGTGCACAACCGCTACATTTTTCGTCAACGGAACCGGTTTTACCCAAGTCGATTCACAAACGGGTCCGATACTTCTGTTACAGCGTGCATTATCACTACAGACCGTACATTCGTACGGGGGGCCGGACGAATGAGACACATTTCCTGCCATGTTTCACAGAGGACGGGGAAGATGACACGAGCCCGCCTTTTCGCGCTCGCCGCGCTGGCCGGTCTGTGCTGCCTGGGGCACAGATCGGCGATCGCTCAATCGGGGCCCGACGCCCCGGCGTACGGCTATCCCGGACCGGCATTCGCTCCCGGCGGCAGCGGACCGATGCCACCCGACGCCGAACCGTGGTATGGCAGCGTCGATGAGGTGCAGGCGGCCGGTCGGAGAGTCGGTCCGAGGGCGCGCGTCGACGGAACCTTTCTGCGCGTGGAATACCTGAACTACAATTTCAAGAACCCGGGCCACGAGCTGCTCGGCGCGCCCGTCGCCGGAGTTGCCGACCCGACGAAGCCCTTTCTGGTTTTCCCGCCGGGTGCGCCTGCACCGCTCGCGTTTGCGGTTGTCCCGTCAACTCAATCCATCGACCTGAGCAACACCAGCGGCGTGCAGGTAACGGGCGGGATGAGCTTTATTGACGGGGGGAGCCTTGAAGTCAGTGCCTTCATGCTGGCCCGCAAACAGAGCGGGTTCCGAATGCTTCCAGGGCAGAATATCCCCTTTGATACCGATTTCGACGGCACCATCGACCCGCCAGCCGTTGAATTGGCGGAAGGGGAGTCGCTCCCCTTGAACGTCGCCACCAGCACGTTGTTTCACGGCCAGCTTTCGGACCACGTTTTCCTGTACAACGTGTCGTACCAGGCGGTGATGCAGTCGCAGCTCTGGGGAGGCGAGGCAAACTATTTTTTCGACGTCGACGACATCGGGATGCTCCGGTTCCGGCCGCTGATCGGTGCCCGCTATTTGAACCTGACTGAACGGCTGACGCAGGTCGGTGTGTTCCAGGACATCCTCCCCGGACCTCCCATCGTGACGACCATCGATTCGCACGCGACGAACAACCTCTGGGGCCCGCAGATCGGGTTCCGGACGCAGATCGTTACGAAATACCTGGAAGTTGGCCTGACCCCGAAACTCCTTTTTCTGGGGAACACCGCGCAGGTCAACGTCTTCACCAATCACCTGCGCTCGAACGTCGATCCTGTCGTCGGAAGCGGCGACCACACCACCACGTTCTCGTTCGGCGCCGATGTAGGGACGTATGCTCAGCTCAACCTGAGCCCGCATTTTTCGATTCGCGGGGGCTATAACCTGTTGTGGCTGAATCGCGTGACCCGCCCGCACAAGGACGTGTATTACAACGACAACGGTCCGCTCGCGCCCCCGGCGGTCGTTTCGAGAACCGTCTTCAGCGACATTCTGATCAACGGCTTCTCGGTCGGCGCCCAATTCCAGTGGTAATGCCTGAGTCCGCAGCCGCGGCAAAAATCCGGATTATTCAGGCAGGGCTTGCTCGACACACCTTGCGTCAACATGAAAACCCGGGACGAAATCAGCCCGGCTGCTCGAAGCAGCCGGGCTGATCTGTTTTCTGAAAGGCTCCGGCCCGAATCGGATCGGGCTGCCGACCAGGCCGACAAACGGCCTCAGCTTTTCTTTTCCGGGATACGGTTCCTGGAGCGAGGCAATTCGTCGCTCGGCTTGTCTTTATCCCTGTCGCGAGCCCGCGCCTCGGCCTGCACCACGATCTGCCGGGCCGCCATCAATTCGGCCTGGCTGAAGTACGGCTCGTTCGGAATTCCCCCCACGCCCTCGATCTCTTTGGCGGCCAGCTTTTCCCAACTCATCTTGTTGGCCAGGTTCCAGGTTGCCGCCTGCGCGGCTGCAGGGTCGAGTTTCCCAGTGCCGACCATTTCCAGGAGTTCCTGGAGCACCGGGTCGCTGGTGTATTCTTCCACCTTGATGAGTTTGTAAGTCATTTTGGCGCGGGGCTCGGTCTTGCCGTGTTCCAGGCAGACGGAGGTCATAGGAATCTGGGCAGTCTTGTGGGGGGGAACCGAGAAGAAGCCGCCACCCATGCCACCCATCATTCCTCCACCCATGCCACCCATTCCACCCATCATACCCAT
>JBLMWR010000915.1:0-8582 GCA_050257335.1 Deltaproteobacteria bacterium
GCCGTTGAACGTCCCCCCGATCATGTCCCAGTAGGGCTGGTATTCGCCGTAGGTGTCGGTGGAGGAATGCGTAGCGACGAAGCCGTGTCCCTTCTGCCTGAGCCACGTGTTCAGAAAGAACTCCATGTTTTCTTTGGGGATTTCGAGATCAGGGCCCTGGGTATAGAAGAAGACGATGTCGTACTTTTTGAGATTCTCGGGAGTGAAATCCTTCACCGGATCCTGCGTGCAATCGACCGTAAACAGGCCGCTGGTCTGCCCCAACTGGGTCACGGCGACCTCGGCCGGCGCCAACTTCTCCTTGTCGCGCTTCACCGGGCCGTGCGTGAACGTCTTGGAGGTGGTGACCATGAGCATGCGGGCTTTTTTTCCCGTCTGCGGCTCCGCCCGGAGTGCCGCCCTGTCGGCGCTCAGAACACACAGTCCCAGTCCGGCCAGCATCAGGCCCGTCAGTGACAAGCGAGACATTTTCATCAGGAGCTCCTCAAGAGCAGTGGATGGAATTGAAGATGGAGGAAAAGCCGTCTTCCCGCGCCGACTCATTTCGGCGAAAGCTGATAATAAACCGACCCTGCGGTTTTCGCCACCGCCGGCCCCACGCGAGTCCACCTGGGGTGCATCCGTCACCGTAGGCCGGCCTTCCAGGCCGGCCGCTCGACATCTACGGCTGTGTCCGCAGTCATTCCTTTGACCGGTTCGCCCCCCACCGTTGGGCCAACGGTCGCGTTTATCGCTGCAGCCGGCCTGGAAGGCCGGCCTACGGATGTTTGGCCGCCACGGCCGATTAACGGACTCGTCCGGTTGGAAAACCTGCCCCACCGAGGCGCCGACTCTTGGAGCGCGCCCGCGTTTCTGTTAAGTTTCCGGCGAACCAATCTTTCGGAGCGGCCGATGAGTGACGGATTCCTGGGGTACAAAGCCTCGTTGATGCTCGATGTGGTTGTCTGCGCGCTGGCGATTGTCGTCCCCACGCTGCTGTTCAGCCTGTACGCCGTCAAGATCCGCCGGAACTACCGGCTGCATAAGGCTCTGCAGATCACCCTGGGAGTCGTATTGCTGGTCGCCGTGGGGCTGTTCGAGGTCGATATGCGGCTGCACGGGGGAATCGACGGGATTCTGGCCAAACGCTCGCGACCGCTCACTCCGGACGAACGGACCTCCTTCAATACGCTGCTGGCGGTGCATCTTTTTTTTGCCGTGTCGACTGTCTTTCTGTGGGCGACCACGCTGGTCCTGGCGATCAAACGGATGCCGCGCCCGCCGGCCCCCTGCGAGCACAGTCGCCTGCACAAGCGGCTGGGCTGGCTCTCGGCCGCCGACATCACGCTGACTTCCGTGACAGGGCTGCTGGTCTACTACTACGGGTTCGTCGTCCCCTGAAGAGAGACGGCGTTCGCGGCAGGCGAGCGGAAGTTGAAGAGGTCAAAGGGGTCGAATGGGTCGAAGAGAGCCCAGGGACTCCGCAGCTTCTGCTTTTCGACTCTTCGACCCTTTCGACCCCGACGTTTTCTTCACAAAACCGCTCTGGACAGAACTCTTCACATTCAGTATCACCCGCCACTCATCTCTCTCACCCCATCGTTCCCCATCCCATCCATCGGCGGAGGCAGGATGCCTTCAGCGGCGTCTACTGGCACGCGCAGCTTCTGGGCCCGCAACCGGGGCCTGATCGTCCCGGCGCTTTTGGCCGCGTCGATCCTGGTGATCCTCGTGCCCCTCCCGGCCGCCCTGCTCGATCTCTTGCTGGCGGCCAACATCACCGTCTCGGTCCTCATTCTGCTGACGACGATCTATGTCGGCAAACCGCTGGAATTCAGCGTGTTTCCCTCGCTGCTTCTGGCGACGACGCTGGCGCGGCTGGTCCTGAACGTGGCCTCGACACGATTGATTCTGACGCGGGGGGCGATCGACGGGACCGGCGCCGCCGGAGGGGTCATCCAGGCGTTCGGTGAATTCGTCGCCGGCGACAAGCTGGCGGTCGGGCTGATCCTCTTCGCCATCCTCATCGCCATTCAGTTTCTGGTGATTACCAAGGGGGCCACGCGGATCAGCGAAGTGGCGGCCCGCTTCGCCCTGGACGGCATGCCGGGCAGGCAGATGGCGATCGACGCCGACCTGCAGGCCGGCCTGCTCAACGCCGAATCGGCCCGCAAACGCCGCGAAGAAGTCGCCGCCCAGGCCGACTTCTACGGCGCCATGGACGGCGCCGGCAAGTTCATCCGCGGCGACGCCGTCGCCAGCATCGTCATCACGTTCATCAACATCGTCGGCGGAATCTACATCGGAATGGTCGAGCAGGGAATGACGCTCGGCGACGCCAGCCGCGTCTTCACTAAGCTGACGATCGGAGACGGGCTGGTGACGCAGGTGCCGGCGTTTCTGATCTCGCTGGCCGCCGGACTGCTCGTCACCCGCTCGAGCGCCGACAGCGATCTGTCGGACGACATCATCGGGCAGATGTTCATCCGTCCCGAGGCGATGGGCGTCTCGGCGGCGCTTCTGGCGGCGCTGTCGTTTACGGGACTCCCGCGGCTGCCGCTTCTGGCGCTCGGCGGCGGTCTGTGCGTGATGACCGTGCTTCTCTCGCGGGCGCGAAAGATCGAGCAGGCGGCGGCCGTCCAGGAGCAGGCCGCGAAAAACGTTTCCGAAAAGCCCCTCTCGAAGCCCGAAGACAAGCTGTTCGTCGATCCCATGGAACTCGAGCTGGGCTACGGCCTGATTCGCCTGGCGGACGCGAATTCGGGCGGCGACCTGCTCGAGCGCGTGACGCGCGTGCGGCACCAGATCGCCCGGGAACTGGGGATGATCCTGCCCAAGGTTCGCATCCGCGACAACATTCGCCTCGACCAGCGCCAGTATCAGATCAAAATTCACGACGTGCCGGTCGCCTGGGGAACCCTCTTCGCCGACGGACTGCTGGCAATCGACGGCGGCGCCACCCGCGGCGAGCTGCCGGGGGTGGCCACGACCGAGCCGGCTTTCGGCCGCCCCGCGTACTGGATCGAAACCATGCAGCGCGACCGGGCCGAACGGCTCGGATACAACGTCGTCGAGCCCTCGTCGGTGATCGTCGCGCACCTGACCGAGGTCGTCCGCCGGCACAGCGACGAGCTGCTGTCGCGGCAACAGGTCCACCAGCTTCTGGAAAACCTCAAGCAGCATTCTCCCAGGATCGTCGAAGAGCTTGTTCCCGAGGTCCTCAAGGCGCATCACGTACATCAGGTGCTGTGCAACCTGCTCCGCGAACGGGTGCCGATCCGCAATCTCGAAACGATCCTCGAAACGCTCGCCGCTTATGCCGAACAGACGAAGGACCTGGGACTGCTCACCGAATTCGTGCGGCACTCGCTGAGCCGCACGATCTGCCAGCAGTATCGCGACCGGGAGCGCGTGCTGCGGGTGGTGACGCTCGACCCGGCGCTGGAGGACATTCTGGCGGCGGGCGTCGAGTACGGCGAACGGGGAATGACAATCAAGCTGTCGCCACAGGCCGCCGAGGGGGTGACGCGGGGAATCGCCGAGCGGCTCGAGGACCTGACGACTGCCGGCTATCCGCCGGTGGTGCTGACGACGCCGGAAGTTCGACCGGCCCTGCGGCAGATTACGTCGGTTTCGCTGCCGGCCCTCGCGGTGATGAGCCTCAATGAAGTCACGCGCGATACGCACGTCGAATCGGCGGGGCAGGTGGGGATCGACGTGCTCGGCAAGGAGCGGCGGAGCGTGACGGCGAGGAGCGCGGCGGGGGCGGGATAGAGGAGAGAGGATGGAGGTTTGCACGGAGCGCCATGCGGCGTCTCCCCGATTCAGCAAGGGGGGATCGGGGGGGGCGGGTGAAGTGGTTTGCCCGGATGCGAAATGGAAAACGGAGAACGGAAAGACGGAAATTCGAATCCAGCGGCAGGACTTGCAGTATCTGAAAATCATTATCCATGGGTCAATCGAATGAACCAGACTGACGTACGTACGTTCAAGGCGGCGAGCATGCAGGAAGCGCTCGAGATCGTCCGCCGCGAAATGGGTCCCGACGCCGTCATCCTGCAAACCCGCGAGATTCCGGTGCCCCGGTTTCTCAAGTGGCGCAAGAAGAGCAAGCGGGTCGAAGTGACAGCCGGCACGGGGGTCAACGTCCGCACCCCGAGGGCCCTGCGGCAGCCGGCCGGTGGCCGCAGCGCGCAGGCGCCGCCTCCGTCGGCGTCGCACAAGCGCCCAGTGGATCGGCAGAATGAAGAATCGCTCGCCCCGCCGCCGCCGCTGCTGGGGCCCGCGGGCGCAGGGCACCAGTCGCGGTTTTCGGACCCGGCACGAGGCCCGTCTTCCGCAGCCGGTCCCGGTGCGTACCGACTCGGGCCGGTCTCGAACGGCGCCCCGGCGAACTTCCAGGCCCCCTTCCCGGGCCCCGCGCCGACCGAACAGCAGACGGCCATCGCCCGGCAACTGAGCTCCATCCAGGAAATGGTTGCCAAACTCACGCGCGAGTCGTTGCAGAAGGCCGAGGACATCCCCGGCGAACTGTTTCAACTGTATGCCGAGCTCATCGACGTCGAAGTCGAGGAAGAGCTGGCTCGCGATCTGATCCATAATTTGAAGCAGAACGTGACTGCCGGAAAGCTGGCCGACGCCGCCGCCTCGAAGGCCCGTTTACGGGCGATGGTCGAGGAAGAAATCCGCTGCGCCCCGCCGATCGTCGCCACGCCCGGCCGGCGCCGCGTCGTGGCGCTGGTCGGCCCCACCGGCGTGGGAAAAACGACGACGATCGCGAAACTGGCGGCGAACTTCCGTCTGCGCGACGGGATTCGCATGGGACTGGTCACGGTCGACACCTACCGCATCGCCGCCGTCGAGCAGCTCCGCACGTACGCCGAGATCATCGATCTGCCCATGAAGGTCGTCACCAGCCCGCGCGAAATGCGGCGGGCCCTGGACGAACTGTCGGGGCTGGATCTGGTGCTGATCGACACCGCCGGGCGCAGCCCGCGCGACGAGCTGAAGATTCAGGAGCTCAAGAGCCTCTTGTCCGAGGCGCAGGTCGATGAAGTGCACCTGGTGCTCAGCCTGGTGGCCAGTCCCAAAAGCCTGCAGGCGACGGCCGAGAAATTCGTCCCCGCCGGGACGACCGCCATGATACTCACCAAGCTCGACGAAGCCGTCGGAATGGGCTCGCTGCTGTCGGTCTCCCGCCGCGTGCCGCTCCCGGTCAGCTACCTCACCACCGGCCAGGACGTTCCCGACGACATCGAGCACGCCAGCGCCCGGCGCGTGGCGCGGCTGGTTCTGGGCGAAGAATCGCTCTTCGCCCGCCGCAAGGCCTCTTGAATCCGAAATCCGAATCTCCCGATCCGAAATTGTCTTTTTACGGGTGCTGTCATGCACGATCAGGCTCAAATCCTGCGCGGAATGATGGAACGGCGGACCGAGCTGGCGGTCGCCGAGCCGCCCCTCCCCCAGCCGCACGCGCGGACCGTCGCCGTCACGAGCGGCAAGGGGGGCGTCGGCAAGAGCAGCGTGGCCCTGAACCTGGCCATCGCCCTGCAGAGAACCGGGCATGCCGTCTGCCTGCTCGACGCCAACCTCGGTCTGGGCAACATCGACCTCTTGTGCGGGCTGAACGGCTACTGGAACCTGTCGCACGTCGTCAGCGGCGCGCGGACGGTCTCTGAAATCGTCCTCGAAGGCCCCTGCGGCATTCACGTCGTGCCCGGCGCGAGCGGTCTGCTCGACGCCGCCGACTGCTCGAGCGCGGCCCAGCGCGAGATTCTCGCGCAGCTCGACGAGCTCGAACGCCGGCACGATTTCCTGATCATCGACACGGGGACCGGAATCCATCGCACGGTGCGGCATTTCGCGTCGGCCGCCCAGACCGTCCTGATCGTCACCACTCCCGAGCCGACTGCCATCGCCGACGCCTACGCGACCCTCAAGGCGCTGACGGCCGGGAGCGATCTGGTGCAGCCCCACATTCTCGTCAACCAGGCCGATTCGCCCGAGCAGGCGCGGGAGATCATCGCCCGCGTGCAGCAGACGGCCCGGACGTTTCTGCACGTGACCGTCTCATCGGCGGGGCACATTCCCCGCGATCCGGCGGTGGTGCAGGCGGTCGTCCGCCGCCAGCCGTTTGCCGCCGGAAACTCCCGCACTCCGGCGGGCCTGGCGGTCGAGCAGCTCGCCCGCCGGCTGGTCAATCTCTCGAAACCGGCGTCCGAGCAGGCCTCGTTCTTTTCGCAGTTCAGTCAATGGATCGACCGTAAAACCGGTTAGTTCAACTTTTCCACCAACAGCAGATTTTCTCAATAAATCGTCTGCCGCTGCCGATAAACCCTGTGGGGGAACCATTCGCCCGGCGTCATCGTGCGGCGTCGTTCGAACCAGCGGTTTCCGGCCTCGCGGGACATCGCAGTGGCGCACGAAGAGGCAGTTCGACCCGCCCGGATCGCCACCTTCATTTCCCGCTCCCACCCCCAAATCCGCTCCCCCAGCACCAGGTCGTTGAGACGACACCCCGGATCAGAAACCACCACGGAGGGTCATAATGGTTACCAGAGTCGAACGCGACATCAGCGAAGTCTGGCAGGAATTCAAGAAGGATCAGTCCAGCAAAGAGCTGCGAAACGTCCTCATCGAAAAATACCTCCCTCTCGTCCGCTACAACGCCGAACGCGTCTGGTCGAAGCTCCCCGACGGGGTCGATTTGAACGACCTGATTTCCGCCGGCGTCTTCGGCCTGATGGACGCCATTGAGGCCTTCGATCTCAGCCGCGGTGTCAAGTTCGAAACTTACTGCGTCCCCCGCATCCGCGGGGCCATGCTCGACGAGCTGCGCACGATGGACTGGGTGCCACGCCTCGTCCGCAGCAAGGCCAGCAAGGTCGAGGCCGCCCGCAAGCAGGCCGAGGCCGAGCTGGGCCGCCCCCCCACCGACGGCGAAATCGCGCAGAAGATGCAGATTCCGACCGAGGAGTTCGAGCGGCTCAAGGCCGAGGCCAGCGCCGTCAACCTCGTCAGCCTCAACAAGAAGTGGTACGAGACCGACAGCTACAAGGACGTCCGCGAGATCGACATCCTCGAGGACAGCAAGGGGATCGACCCCACCAACGGCATCCAGAAGCGCGACCTGATGAAGCTGGTGACGAAAGGTCTCAACCGCAACGAACGGCTGATCATCATCCTCTATTACTACGAAGAGCTGACGATGAAGGAAATCGGGAATACGCTGGGGCTCTCGGAAAGCCGCGTCAGCCAGATGCACTCGAGCATCGTCGCCCGCCTCAAAGACCAGCTCCGCCAGCGCCGCCCGGAATTCTCCGAACAGTAGTCGGCGGCGGCGTCCGTCCACGGCGAATTGTCAGCTCGCGCGGCAGGCTGCCCAGACGCAGAGCATCGCGCCAGCACGTCAGGCTTGCAGCCTGACAGCCATACGGGTCCAAGCCTTCCGTCCGGAAAGCAGGCCGGCAGTTGCGAGGGCCGAGCGCGCCGCGGATAGCTGATACGCGCGGATAAAAACGGACGAAGCAACGTCGCGTATCGTGTTCATCGGTGTCATCCGCGGCCGGGCAATTCAACTGCCAATTTGACAGGGACGCGAGAGCGGCCGCGCGAAAAACGAGTGGAAAGACGCCGTTTTGCTACCGCTTGTCCGCGCGGCGCGCCAGTTGCTTTTCCAATTCGAGATCGCCGGAAAACCTGCCAGTTTTTCAGCTTGAGAATCTCGATTTGGGGAGCCCGCCGTGTCCGCCACGCAGGAAATGAAACAGGAATTCACGTTTCAGACCGAGATCAAGCAGCTTCTGCACATCCTCTCGCACTCGCTCTACCAGAACCGCGAGATCGCCCTGCGCGAGCTGATCTCGAACGCCTCCGACGCTCTGAACAAACTCCGCCACATCCAGCTCTCGGAAGAGCAATACCGCGATGACGCGCCCCTCGAAATCACACTCGAACCCAATAAAGATGCGAAGGTTCTGACGATCCGCGATAACGGCATCGGCCTGACGCATGACGAGCTGGTGAAGAACCTCGGGACGATCGCCCACAGCGGCTCGCAGGAGTTTTTCCGCAGCCTCGTCTCGGCAGGCAAGACCGGCGAGGGGCAGCCCGATCTGTCGCTCATCGGCCAGTTCGGCGTCGGTTTCTATTCCTCGTTCATGCTCGCCGACAAAGTCGAAGTGGTGACGCGCAGTTACCGCGAACCGACCGGCTGGCGCTGGGAATCGGACGGCACCGGCCGCTTCGCCGTCTCTCCTGCCGACGGGGAGGTCCCGCGCGGCGCGCAGGTCCGCCTGCACCTCAAGGACGGGATGGACGAGTTCCTCGATCCGGAGCGGCTCAAGCAGATTGTCCGCACGTATTCGACCTTCGTCCCGCACCCGGTCAAGCTCGAAGGCGCAACGCTCAATGAACAGAAGCCGATCTGGGTCGAGCCCAAGAGCCAGGTCACGCCCGAGCAGTACGAGCAGTTCTATCAGCACCTGACGCACCACTCGGGCGAGAAGCCGCTCTGGCACCTGCACCTGGCGGCCGACTCGCCGATCCAGTTCCGCGCGATCCTGTACTGCCCATCGACGAACGTCGAGCTGCTCGGCTTCGGC